>NZ_JAHHPO010000216.1 GCF_024606365.1 Endozoicomonas sp. ONNA2 | reverse complement strand
TCATCAGGAACACTGAGTTTAAAATGGGAAAGTTATTTTTAGACCACTCCTTAACACCCCCGAGGGAGTTCTGAATCTCCAGATCATAAAGCCGCTGATACTCTTCGGCGATCTTATTCGGGGTAATATCCCGGTACTGCTCCCAGGCGTGGGGAACCACCCCCTGCTGATCGTCTTTTTCCAGGGCAAAATACCGGGTCGCCACCTCGCCTTTGGCAAAATCCAGCTCCCGCAGAAAGGCATAATTATGGGTCGCCACAAACACCTGCACGCCACGTTCTGCCAGCATCAGCAGCACCTTCGCCACATCCTGCATCAAAGACGGGTTCAGATTGGCCTCCGGCTCATCCCAGAACAGGGTATTGTTGGCAAACAGCGAGCCGTTATGAATCAGCTGCCAGATCAGCGCCAGCTTGCGATGCCCTTCCGCCACCAGGGAGATCTCCAGCTTGCTGTTACCGGCACTCAGCTGAAACTCCTCACCGCTGAGGGTCA
Source organism: Endozoicomonas sp. ONNA2 (assembly GCF_024606365.1). Taxonomy (GTDB): domain Bacteria; phylum Pseudomonadota; class Gammaproteobacteria; order Pseudomonadales; family Endozoicomonadaceae; genus Endozoicomonas. The sequence goes on along the minus strand of NZ_JAHHPO010000216.1, from coordinate 5,063 downwards.
CCTTGCCTCCCACGGTTTTACGGATCAGCTCCAGCAGCGGCTGCTCATTGTTCAGGGGCATTCCTTTACGCACCGGTAGATAGGCCTGCTTGATAATGTCGTAATAGACCTCTTCAAAGGCCAGCTCATACTTGTCATACAGGGAGACAAACCCCGGCGCAAAGGAGAGCACCTCCTTTACCGGGATATACACCGGCGCATCTGCCGTGGCCAGGGAACCGCTCACCTTGAAATTATGGTGCCGGGTATTGTCAAAAGAGAGTTTCAGCTTTTTACCGTCAGTGGTTTTCAGGGTCACCACGGCGGTATCGGAACCCCGGGGACGATGCACCAGCCGGGAGATATTCCCCTTGCCCGGCCGAAACACATTCACCAGTTTCTTTTCCAGGGCATCTGCATCGTGCCCCTGCTGCTGCAGGCAGTAGATCAATTTCATCAGATGGGTTTTACCGGTGCCATTGGCCCCGATAAACACATTTACTCCTGCAGAAAACTGGAACTCCGCCTTTTTGAACGCACCAAAGTTATCCAGAACCAGCCGTTCAAACATAATTATCTCCTTATGACTTTGGTGCCGAACCGGTCACAGCCTTCACTTCTGCCAGCAAATCACCGAACTTACCGTAGTTCACCTTCACCCCATCGTCCAGATCCAGGGCGATGCGGCGGTCGGCGTAGTGCTTCAGTTTATCATCGAAGCTGCGCAGCTCGACCTGTTTTTTGGTCAGGGCAGCCCGCTCTTTTTTCAGGCGGTTGGCATCGCTGGTGGAGCTGGCGTGGTTGACCTGGTTTTCCAGCTGGTCCAGGTAGGCGTCGTACTTGCCCAGCAGCGGGGTGACGTACTCGGTGCGCATGCGGGCCAGGGTGCCTTCGTGGTAGCGGTGCAGGTAGACCAGGCACTCAAAGGCTTTCTGTTTGCCGGAGCTGAACAGCCAGTAGATGGGGCGTTTTTTATAGGTTTTCAGATGGTCCTTATAGAACTGGCTGGAGAGGTAGCGGCGAATGGTGGCTAATGCAGCTTCTCCTTTCTTGGGTTTGATGGCGTGGAGGCAGAGGGATTCCGCTACGAAATCGAGGTTCTCCTGCAAGTGGTCTTCGCCCCAGACGGTTTTGACAAAGTCCCGGAAGCGGTTGGTGGCATCGTCCTTAAACCATTCCTGATCGGTCAGGGGAATAATGCCATCGTCGTCGGCCGGGAAGGTTTGGTAGGCGCCTTCGGTGACCAGTTCGTTGAAGCCTTCGTTGGCGGCGTGGGCGTAGACCAGGCCTTCACGGTCGAGGGAGTAGCGGCCCATCATGCAGCCGAGAGCATAACTAATCAGCTCACATAGCGAGTCGGACTGAAAATGATTTTCCAGATCTTTTTCAGTAATGCCCTTACTGTCATACCGGTAGAAGGGATTAACCGTCAGACTAACCTGCTCAAGCGGTACTTGAGGTGAAATCTCATTATGAAAACCATAAGTATCAATAAAGATTCGGTTGTTATCTTCTTCCAGCATCTGCATTTCAGCAATGAATTGCTGATTTTTTGTTTGCCAAGTATCGAAACTCTCTTTAATTGTTCGTTTTTGACAATCAGCATCACGCAGTGGACTGTTTTTAAAATCTGATGCAGACTCCCTTGTATTCCAGTCTATTTTCGAAATATCAATCAATTTATTTGATAACACCTCTACACTATTAGTTAGTGATTTTGGAGAAAAAGGTAATGCACGAATATCACGAATTTTAACATGCAGAGTAGGGTTTAATCCTTTTATAATTACTTCTATTGCTTTTGAGTTCAAAAAAGCTAAAGCACTTGCTTCTGAAATATTTGAGTGCAAAAAGAGAGTGGGGCCTGTAGTTTCGTACGTATAACCTTCTTCAAGATATCGAAAGGCTGTCGAAGATGACGTAACATCAGTCCAAGTGATTCCTTTCAAATACCAATACTTTTCATCCACGATTCTTGCACTGTGATCTTTTCTATAAAACCTACGACTATCTTCTGACCAGTCTATAATGTGCTCTAAATTTCCATACCACTTTCTGAAGGAACCACCTTTTGCGCATGGCAGCCATCTCTTTTGAATACCAATATGATTAGAATTAACCTCCCAGATAAATCTTAAAAATTTATCATTATTTGTGGTTTTATTCTGTCCTTCTGTTTGAAAAAAATCACCAAAAGATGAAGAAGAAAATGCTTTCAAAACATCTATTGAAAACCAATATACAACAGGGCTCCCATGGATTTTTTTGAAGTCTTCCTGCTGTGTACCAGTAAAACGAAATTCTCGTTTTAACAGAGCCGCTCTTTTGGTTTCCTCGCTCCCTTCAATCAAACGGAAAAATACTGGCTGATAATGTTCCAGATGCCTGTTACGCACAATCCAGGCCGTTGTCTGGACAACCTCACCGGAAATCTGACTAAAAGCCCTTGCTCCCAGATGCGCCATAGTCACAAACGTTTTGGTATCTAACAGCCATTCCCGCAGCTTCTCGTAGCTAGACAAGAACATCCACGACTGCATATTCACCTGAGCATTAAAACCATTGTCATTCAGCAAGCTAAAAGCATGTTCCATAAAAATGGCAAACAAATCAGATTTACTATTGGGATACTGCTTTTTAGCAAAATCCTTCAGCGCAGCATTCATCCCTTTGCTGCCCATATACGGCGGATTCGCCACCACCGCATCATACCGCTGCGCCAACAACACTGCCTGATGCACAAACGGCAACAGCCGTTTTACAGCCGGTTTCTGCATAGAGTCGCCATTTTCAGCCAGCTCATTCAATGTGGCGAACAGCTCTTGCAACCCATCCAAATCGTCTGCAGGCACCTCAATCAACGAACCAAAAGTTTTCGCCTCCACAAATCGATCCAGTGTCGTTTGCAACAGCTTAAACGTACTATCTCCGTTCATCCTGAGCGAAGCCGAAGGGTGGTGCTCCCATCCTTCGACAGGCTCAGGATGAACGGAGTCCGGAGTATCTGCAAACAGTTGTGATGAAGCGCCGGTCTGCCAGTCACCACTAAGGTTCAGCGCCTGCCACAGTTTATCCAGATCAATGCCCGCACTCTCCTGCAAAGCAAGCACATTCAGTTTCACATTACGGCTGAAAATCCGCTTGTCATCCTCCCGCGCCATCATCATCAGGGCAAAACCCGCCAGCTGGGCGGCACGGTCATCAATATCCAGCCCAAACAGATTGTTCTCCAGAATCAGCTGGGGAATATCCCGGCTGCGGTAGCCCCGTTCCTCGTAAATCGCCTTGAGCACATTGTAGGCTTCAATCAGGATATGACCGGAGCCACAGGCCGGGTCAAGCACTTTGATGGTTTCCGGATCAATGGCATCGGGGGTGATGGCTTTCAGCTGTGCCACCACTTCCGGCGTCTGCTCCGCCGGTTCGATATAGTATTCCATCTGGCTTTTAATGGCGGAATCCGGATAGGTTTGCAACCACTGTCGCCCAACCGAGTTCTGCACCAGATATTTGACAATCCAGTTGGGGGTAAACAGCTGGGTAGCGGCGGGAATATCTTCGCTCTTCACCACCTTGCCGATCACCTGATCCTTTTTCTCAGAGATATAGAACTGGTAGAGCCAGCCAATCACCTCCACCGGCTGCCAGTCCGCTTCCGGTACGCTATCCACCAACCCGCGCAGAATGGAGTCGGTGCGGGTCAGGTTATCGGGCAGCAGCAGTTCGGTGTCGTCGTCCAGCGCTTCAAACAGAAACGGCATCGCTTCGTGCAGTTTATGGCACTGGCCCAGCAGCAGTTCCCGATAGAGCTGCTCATCTTTATTGCCCGCCAGTTTCAGCTCCACCACCCGGCCACGGTCCAGCCCCAGCTCCTCGGCGGCATCCTGGGCATGGTCAAGAATTTCAAAACCCTTCTCACTGGTCGGATGAGAAAGCACCCGCAACCCATGGTCCAGATAGTCGTGCAGCTCCATAAAACGAATGGCACAAAGCCGGTTAAACCAGGTATACGCCATCTGCTCCACCAGCTGTTGCAAACCGAGGGTTTCGCACCGCGCCACCAACCGGTTCCGGGGCCGGGCCAGCTGGCTGTCAAAAGAGTTGCCATCAATCTGCATCACCGAGCCACTGATCACCGGCTCAGAGATGTGCAAATGGCCTTTTTTATCGGCACTGATACCCAACAGATTCAAACGACGGGTAACCGCTTCCATAAACTCACGACGAGCTTTAGGCGCGTATTTTTTCAGGTTGGAGGTGTTCATTGGTGGGTTCCGTTGTTTCCACGGCTCGACGCCTCGTTCCCACGCTCCCTGTGGGAATGCATACGGTGAGTGACGACAAACTCCGCAGGAGCGTGGTACACAGGTCAGGTTCAGGTATGCATTCCCACGGGGACCGTGGGAACGAGTGGAAGGTTATAAAGATGGGTTGATGTTGCTACTCGGTTACCGAGCCGCAAATATTTTGAATAGCTTGCTTCACGTCGTCTCTGAACTGGTTAAAGCTGGGCATATCCATTTGCTCCAGCTCTATCTCCAGTACCAATTGGCAAAGCAACTCACGGTTCGTTCGTTCAATCTTTAATGCCGCTGCCAGCAACTGTTTTGGTGAACGATCGGGGGAATCCTGGTTGCCGGAAAGCGTCGTTTCCAACTGGCCACCATTCTGATAAGGCACTTCCTTTGCATGACAATACCACCAGGCTTCGGATGTCGGCTTGGGCACCATGGCAAGCCCCATATCAGTAATGCCCTCACCGGAAACAACAACACGAGTTAACATTCAGCCCCCTTTGACAGGGAAATGAATAATTCACTGGCTTGCTCAATAACATCATCAAGATAAACATCAAGCATGGCTTCCCCAGGTGCGAGACAGTTCAATTTTTTCAGCACAGAAGGGATATTGAAAAAGGGTATGGCTCTGGACTTTCCATCCTGTCGCTTATAAATCAGTACGACTGATTTTTTGGCAACTTCATCTTCAAGGTAATTCAAAACCATAGGACTATGGGTAGTCACAATGATCAGGGCGCTAGAATCGGCTGTACGGACATTCATTGAATCACGAATTCGTGCTTC
>NZ_JAHHPO010000215.1 GCF_024606365.1 Endozoicomonas sp. ONNA2 | reverse complement strand
ATATGAATTCATGCAACTTTCTTTAGTTTAATCTTCTCCAAGCATTATTATTTTGGCCCAACAAAAAATGTAAGGTAATAAAATGTCTTATAGCAATATCATGCTGCCTCCTTCTGCCGTGTCACAACCCGGCGTGAATACAGGTTCGTCATCTTCTGGTCCTGTGTCAGAGCAGAAACGGGTTTCCTGGGGGGGGGGTTGAAGTAGCCAGACACCCTTCTGGAGAGCCTCAGTTATCAGGACACCAACATTCAGCAGAGCAGGGTCCATCATTTGACAGCCCTTTCGATCGTCGTGTTGTTAATCAAGTGCCTTCAGCCAAATTAGAGCCTTTAGCCAAAGAGCCTTTAGCCAAAGAGCCTTTAGCCAAAGAGCCTTTAGCCAAGAAGAAACCTGGCAAAGATCCAATGAAATTGACAAACAAACTTCGCTTGGCACTTCGTCAAACTGACGAAAAATTGAAAGCGAGTGAAAGGCAAATTCGAGAATTGAGTCAAAGAGCTGATGTTCGCCCTGAGAGAGTCTCAGAATTATTAGAAGCGGAGAAAAAGGTCTTGGCTGCAAAGCAAGAAATCTTGGCTGCGCAGAGAAAGTCCCTGGATTACGAGGATAGGAATCAAAAGTTGGTCGGTCATGCGGAAAAACTTTTACACTCAAATGAGAAGGCCGCGATAAAAATAAAGGCGCTGCAAGCGGAGAACGCTCGATTAAAGCAGTCACATGAATTTGTGGGTGATACCATAGATGGTATTAAGAATGAACTCAAAGGGATGAGAGAGAAATCAGAGACCATTAAATCAGAATGGAGTAAGGCTGAGCAAAATGCAGCCAACCTGTCCGCTGAATTGGCATCTGTGCACAGTGAAAAGCACTCACTGACTTCTCAGCTCGACCGTCAGGTAGACCGGGCATCCACCGCTGAAAGCGAGACAGCTGCAGAGCGCGATAAGAACCTTGAGCTGCAAGCTGCCATGTCAGAGCTGCAATCTCAAAAGTCATTGTCTGAAACGCATATTGAGCAGCAGCAACGACTCATTGATTCTTTAAACATAGAGATCGATCAACGTGATAAAGTCCTGTCTACGGCAATGCGGGACAACAAACGGTTAATAGAAGAGCTGGACTCACATCAGAAAAATCAGACCTTGTTGCAGACTGAACTGGATAAAGCCAAAAACAGCCTGGCGGACACTAATGAACGAATGGCCAGCTCGGAACGTGTATTTGTTACTACACAAAATCAACTCAGTAAAGTCGATCTGGAGGTGATTACCTTAAAACAACAGCTGAAAGATGCCACGGCAGAGAAGAATGTCGCATCAGACCTTGCCAGGCAACTTCAGGGCACGCTCAATGATAAACTTGAGGAGGCAAAATCGCTCCAGACTGAACTTAAGCAAGCGAAACAAGACGTTGCTGCTTTACAAGAGGTTGTTGATAAGAAGACGGATCGAATACGTTTACTGGAGGGCGAACTTGGTAAAAGTGAATTGAATATTAACGGTCTGCAGCAACGCATCGATCAACAGGTGTCTCAGCTGGATCGTATGCATCAAATGGAAGCGGAGCTTCAGGAGACAAAACTGCATAGTAATAAGTTGGAGCAAAGCAATCAGCAGCTAAATGAAGATTTAAACACAGCCCATAAGCAGAGCAAGGAAAACCGTGATCTTTACGATCTGGCTAAAGGTGAAAAGCTTAAATTGGAACAGTCATTCAAGGAAGTGAATTCCCTTCGCAAAAAAGATGCTGAACAACTTAAAAAATCGATGCAGCTTCAAAATAGTTTAATGGATGAACACGTATCGTCAATTAAGGAGAAGGAACAGAAGATTATTGATCTGGAATCCCGGGTACGTAATCTTGGTGCCGAATTAGATACTGCTAAAGCTGAAGGTAATAAAGAAGAAATTGCAAGACTTCAGCTTGATGTTACAGCAAAAAATCAGGAGATTGCCACACTTCAGGCACGGCTTGCAGAATCCCGGGAGCAGGCAGACACGTTGCAAAAGCAGCAAACGGAATCTCAGGAGCAGATAGACATACTCCAAAAACAGCAAAGGGAATCCCAGACTGAAATAAGCTCACTGCATCAGAAACTGACTGCCACCGAACAAAATGCAAAGCAGGAATTGAAAACTTACGAACGTCAGCTTGCTGCGATGGGTGAAGCTGAAACCACGATTGTGAAATTACATACAGAACTGTTAGAAATCCAATCCAAGAGTTCGGAACTAAGAGGTAGCTTTCAAATGACCGCCAAACGTTTGGATGCCTGCAATAGCAGTTTGCAAAGTTTTGAGGAAAAATTCAAAGAACTGATCAGTCTTGTACAGCCCGTTTTAAATATGCCAAACGTTGCCCCACTGGTGAACGATCTAAAGATTCAAGTCAAAGAGCTGAGTAGTGAACTCTCGGCACTAAAAACCGAGCAGGGGCATAACGCAAATAAGCTTGATTCTTTGGAATCAAGAACAGTGCTGCTGGAAAGGAGTAGCCAGACAAGCGTCACCGATAAACGTGAAGACGGTCAACAAGATCCGGAGGTCGCTTCAATGAGTCTGCAGTCGAAAGCCTCAGGCGCTGAGGTGCCCAGGCCTGCCCACCTGGTGGACGATTCCAGCGTGCGAGGCGGCTTGGCACCGTCTGGACGTCTCGGGGATGGCTTTTCTTCCTCGGAGGATGAAAACTTGCGTGGTCCAGATTCACAACACGTAAGTGGTGGACGTGTTTAACTATTAAACCGGTATTAGGGACTCCCCCGGGAGTCCCACAGATTTGCGGGTTATGCTTCACCAAGAGGCTGTCCGAGAATAGACTGCCCTACTGCGGCG
>NZ_JAHHPO010000214.1 GCF_024606365.1 Endozoicomonas sp. ONNA2 | reverse complement strand
CCCCATAACAATGGCTGCATAGAAAATAAAATCCAGGGTAATATCGAGAAATCCCCCGGCGTCTGAGGGGTGGCCGAGTCTGGCCAGTGCCCCATCAAGACCGTCCAGTATCCGGTTGCCAAGAATAAGCACCATGGCCAGTGAGTAGAACTCAAAGGCCAGCAAAGGGACTGCCAGCATGCCCACCAGAAAACCGGTGATGGTTACCTGATTCGGAGTGATGCCATAATGTTGCAACTGCAGCGCAGCTAATCTTAACGGTGGCTGGATAAGTGAGGTTGTCCATTTATCGATCATGTGAGAACAGATGGCAGGGTTGATGAACGGAATAACTGCATCATACCGCTGGCACTTTCCTGTGCCAAACTGCTTCTGCAGCTGTTCGACCATGGATGTTTATGGGTACAGCGCAAGTTTGTTATGTTTTTTTGGCTTGTGTATAGTCCCGTGGTTAAGTTATTGCCTGCCGTTTTAATTCGCGTAGTCATTATTTCCGGTCAGACAGCGGCCTGGGAGGCTGCGCTGTTGAAAGAAGATTGCAGGCTCTTTGGTTCTTATGAACAGGGGTTGGTTTACAGTCAGGAAAAGGTGGATAGCTTTGCATCCCGACAGCAGCAAACTCAGGGTTATACGCCATGACCCGAAACGAGATCAGTTAATTCGAATTTTTCTATTGTTATTTATTGCTTTGCTGGGTGGTTTTGCCTATTGGTATGGGGGGAACCATGCAAGCCTGAACCTGGCCCGGCTTCGGCAACAGAATATCCATCTGGAGAATAACGCCAGAGTGTTGCAGGAGGAGAACATGAAACTCCGGCAGCGGGTGGGCATTCTGGAAAGTGCCAGCAAAATGGACCGTGAAGCGGTGAATAATGTCCGCTTGTTAGTAAAACAGCTTGAGGAAGAGAAAGAGCAGCTGCATAAAGAGCTGACCTTTTTCAAGAGTATTCTGGCTCCGGAGGACATGTCCACCGGTGTGCGGGTGGCAGGCTTCAGTTTACTTGAGGGGGAGGCATCCGGTCAGTACCGTCTTCGGCTGGTGCTTTCCCAAGTGGCAAGAAGTAACCCGTTCCTGAAAGGAACCCTGTCGATATCCCTGATTGGCGAGAAAGATGGCATGGCACAGACCATACCGCTGCAGAAGCTGATAGCATCTGATCAGGTTATTACACGTTTGGGATTTCGCTACTTTCAGGCTCTGCCCAGTGACAGAGAGTATCTTGACTTCACTGTACCGGAAGGGTTTCATCCTTCTGAGATCAGGGTTACGGTGCAGATTACCAGCGGAATCAAACAGAGTTTTGAGCAGATTTATCAATGGGATAAGGAGCTGTTAGCGGATGTTCGGCAAGAGCAAGACAGCGGGTAACGTCGCCAATAAACATGGCAGTACGACGCTTATATCGTCAGAGACAACCATTACCGGCGATATTCACTTTTCCGGTTCCGTGCATATCGAAGGACGTGTCAAAGGTAATGTGTCAGCAGATCAGGGCATGTTGACCATTGCTCATAATGGGAGTGTGGAAGGTGATGTGCGTGTCCAGCGTGTGGTGGTCGATGGTAGCGTGCGTGGTAATGTGTTTGCTGAAGAGCATCTGGAGCTTGCTTCCAGGGCGGTGATTACCGGTAATGTGTTTTACAACGTGATAGAAATGGTCAAAGGGTCTCAGGTCAATGGCAGTCTTGAGCATCACGCCAATGGTGTGCCTGACGAATCTCAGCCTCTGTTGGAGCGCTCTGGCGAAGAGCTGCCCGTAGCTGAAGTGATTGCAGCAGCGGATAGTTGACTGAAACAGTTGGTTGCTCTGATAATAGGCCGCTAATGAATAAATGACGGATCGTTATCAGTGGTAGCCCTGAGCCAAGACGACGGCACTGGAGGGTCAATGAGCGTAGTAGAAACAGTGATACCTGAGCCAATCAGTGTTACACAAGCTGCCGCCCGCAGGGTAAATGAATTGCTGGCAGATGAGACTGAAGAAAATCAAAGGCTTCGGGTATATGTCACCGGTGGGGGCTGTTCCGGTTTTCAGTACGGCTTCACCTTTGATAACAACCTTTCGGATGATGACACCCTGATTATCAAAGATGGCGCCGCTGTTGTGGTTGATTTCCTGAGTTACCAGTATCTGGTGGGCGCAGAGATTGACTATGAAGAGGGACTGGAAGGCTCTCGCTTTCTGGTGAATAACCCGAATGCCAAGTCTACCTGTGGTTGTGGCTCTTCTTTCTCGATATAAACCAATAGCCTGAACAGGACTTTTGGAACCACAAACACCCATGGCGCGTGAAAATATTTCAGGGATGAAAAATGGTTAAGTAAAATATTTTCACGGCAAGGACAAGCGAGATCGGGTGCACGTTTATGAAATATCCGGGCCAGGGTTATGTATCTTTCCTGATCCCGGGTGGTGAAAGCGGGAGCTTATATCAATTGACCCATTGAGGCTTTAAGGGTGTTTGCCGAGTGTTGAATGCCCGCCAGCTCCCCCTCATCCAGTTCAGGGGCAATAATATTCTCCACTCCGTCACTCCCAATGATGGCTGGCAGGCTCAGACAGATATCGTTAATGCCGTATTCGCCATTTAGCCGGACCGTTACCGGAAGAACACTGCGCTGATTATTCAGTACCATGCCAATGATGTAGGCAATCACCAGACCGATAGCCCAGTTAGTGTAGCCTTTGTTGGCAATGATCTCGTAAGCGGCTTTTCTGACGCTGGTGACAATGTCTGCCAGGGCTTCGCAATTGTATTCACGACCATTAATCCTGTTGCCTTTGATGCCAAGCCCGGCAATGGCGGCGGAACTCCATACCGGCACTTCAGAGTCACCATGTTCTCCAAGAATATAAGCGTGAATGGATTGGGGTGAGACATCATAGTAATCAGCAAGCAGGGTTCGAAAGCGGGATGTATCCAGCAGGGTTCCGGTGCCAATGACCAGGTTATCGGGGCGATGACTCAGGCTTTGCATGGCTTGGGTAAGAATATCCACCGGGTTGCTGGCAATCAGTAACATGGCTTGGGGTGCATGTTGGTCAAGCTCTCTGGCGATGGTTTCAAACACTTTGATGTTCCGCTGCAGCAAGTGCAGCCGACTTTCATCCGGGCTGGATTGACTGACACCGGCGCAGATGACGATGGTGCCTGCGTCTTTCAGGCTGGCAAAATCACCGGCAGTGACCTCGCATCGCCCGACCAGTGGCTGACCATGCATCAAGTCAAGTGCTTCGCCATGGGCTCTGTCGTGGTTGTTATCCACAAGAACGATGTGATTGGCCAGTTTTTGTTGAAACAGTGAATAGGCTGCTGCCATACCAACAAAACCTGTGCCGATAATGCCAATTTTATTCGTATCCATGGTGAGTGCCTGCGTCTTTGAAGTATGCTCTGGTAACAACAAGCGCATACCTCAAGAAAATGGAGAGTGTGTTATGACTTTTACATAATAAACCAGGAATAGCCCTATAACATCAATCGTCTTCAGCGCAAAAATGGGTCAGGATACCTGTTGTTGATGATGTTTTGCCGGGATGGTGAGGCTTCGCCCGTTAGCCATATATGTTCCTCCATGTTTCTGGATCATGAGATCCAGACTGATCTTGATGATCCTTTGCAGCTACTTTCAAATCAGATGCGGAAAACTCCATCAACTGTTTTACGTCTATAGTGAGATGATCCGAGTCTGCGCCTTGAGCAGTTGCAGGGTCCTCTTGTGCCGTCCCATCAAATGGTGGCGTCTCATCAAAATGCACACCAAATTCTTTAGCTAGCCGAGACTCTTGGGCAGATTGAACACTCTCAAAAAAATTCCTGACACTTCGAGCATTGGCAAAATGCTCACCCTCATGTTTTTTGATGTCTGATAATTTTTCTTTGCAAACAGTGAAGGCATCGTCAGAGAGCTGATAACCGTTTTTATCACACATTTTTTGAAATATCTCGATTAATTGCTCATCGCTGTAATCATCAAAATGTATCTTTATTGGTACTCTGGATTTAAAACCCGGATTAGATTTAATCAATTCTTCCATCTGCTTATCGTATCCGGCCAGAATGACTAATGTATTTGTTTTAGGGTCTTCCAGCAGGAGCAATAATTTTTCGATGGCTTCAGGACCAAAATCATGGCCTGTATTTGGCTTGAAGAGACTGTATGCTTCATCGATGAACAGTACACCGTTTTCTGCTGAATTGAACAGTTCCTCGGTTTTGATCGACGTGATACCAACATATTGTCCAACCAGGCTGGATCGATCAGCGCTAACGAATTTGTTTTCTTTTATTATTCCAAGTTCATACAAAATATGTGTTAGCAGCTTGGCAGACATGGTTTTTCCAGTGCCGGGATTGCCCGTAAAGAGCATATGACCACGGGATAAATCCTTGCACTCCAGGTTGGCACTTTTCCGAATTTTGCGAACTATCATTTTTTCATGAATTTTTTCGGCA
>NZ_JAHHPO010000213.1 GCF_024606365.1 Endozoicomonas sp. ONNA2 | reverse complement strand
CGTTGGTCGGTGCTCTGGTGGTTGTGGTATTGGAGATTGCTGTTCCGTTGGTCGGCGCTTTGGCAGTGGTGTGACTGATGGTCGTTGCCCTGGTAGTGGTGGTCGGCATTCCGATGGTTGTTGTATTGGTGGTTACATTTGGTCTTGGCAATATTGTTGTACCAGAAAAGCTTGCACTTGAAGGGGTTACATTTCGTGCAGACAATGCTGTTGCAGCCGGGGCTGCAACTAAAAGGGCAAGGCCATAACAACTGGCACCCAGCCCCCCTAGCACCCCAATGGCTGCAATTGTTGTCTGGAACGGGTGATTGAGAATCCATTTAAACACTTTGGTCCCACAACTTCGATCATCCCGCCTCACGCCCGATTCGGCATCGCCTTGTTGAGTCTGGACGAATTTTTGAAGCTCATAACTATTTGAACGACCTACTTGATCCATGATGAATCTCCTCAGTACGAATTTTGATTGATGGCGCCATGCAACATCTGTAGATCAACCGATTAGTAAAAAGTTCACTTAGAAGTGATATTTTTTTCAGTTACCAAAAATTACCGTAAAGCATCGCCCAATCGGGCCGTGCCACGCGGAGCCTTCCGCTTGAGTGTTCATTCCTTGTTATCCAGCACCAGGAGGAGGCTGTCCAACAATAGCGCCCGTAGCGAGGATTATGAGGAATTTAGGGAAATTTCTGATTCTGAGGAGAATGGCGGGATTATTTGACAAAGAAGAATGATTTTTAGACCAATTTGCTGCCACCGCAGTAGCGCAGTCTATTCTCGTACAGCCTCCCGGCCCCCCCCCCGTCTACGCGACCCGGTTGCTTCGTCACCGTGAAAGTTCTCACCATAGTAACTTTTGTGCGATAACCAATTTTGGGCGACCAAAATGTTCTCCGGGCATCGAACTGGGAAACAGAAACGTTCTTGAGCGATCAAGAACTCACGCCCATAGGGCGGGGAGTGTCAGTGTTGTTAACCCTTCGTCTCACCCATTCGACATGGAAGTTATTCCGGGACGATTCCCCGGGGTTGCCTAACCTTGGGTTGTCTCTTGGTATCGCAGGTCTTTTAAGCTCAACCCTAACTCCACATCATGCTGTAACGTTGCCAGGCGTACCGATAGCTCGGCTTGCTCCCTCTGCTCCAGCACTTTCTTCAGCGCACCTTTTACCTTCACCTCCACCTCCACCTTCACCTCCACCTTCTCCCCCACCTTCTCCCCACCTGTCACATCAGGCTCGAATATTGCCTGTAAACTGCCAAACCGGTTAAGTAGCCCGGTTGCGCCTTTCTTTCCTACCCCTTCCACACCGGGAATATCTCCCACTCCTGCTATACCCCAGTAGTCCGGTAATTTCTCCGGGGTTATTCCATACTCTGTACGGACAGAGGTACTGTCAAAATTCTCTTTCTGGAAATGATCCCGTTGTATGACCAGCGGCGAATGGAGCAGCTGCCGGTAAGTCTTATCTGTTGACAGAATCACCGTTTTTACCTTGGCGGCAATGGCCTTGTGGGTAATGGCACCAATCACGTCGTCTGCTTCTACGCCGTTACGGCGAAAGGTCATTAGTCCCATCTGACGGAAAGCATTATTGAATTCAACCAGCCTCTGTCGTAAGACCATCGGCATCGGCTTACGCTGTGCTTTATATCCGGGCAGAAGCTGGTGTCTCCAGGTAGGAGGGTCACCATCAAAGACCATCAAAACATGGCTTGGGGTACACTCTCTGATGGCTCGTTGCACGGACGACAGTGTTGCGGATAAGGCACCATCTACCTGTTGGTTTTCATCGGCCTGAGGCTCCCTTGACGGGATAGCTGCATGGATGCGCCGTATCAGGTTCAGGGCATCAATCAGAAGCAGCGTTGGTGCCATATTATCGGTTGATTCCAGTGGTGATTATTTACCTTTGGCCATGATAGCGGAAATTTGCTCAAAGCATGCTGTGGATTTGTCCTGTGTTCTGGTATGTTAACGGACTGATACAGGTATAAATTCCAAAAATACGCGGTAATTCAGGAAGTTCCATGAATGATCATGATTTGACTGAGGCTCTTGCATTTGCAACCCAGTCTATCCGTGCAGGTTCGTTTCGCAGCGGTCAGCGTGAGCATAGCGAAGCCATTTATCTGAGTTCAAGTTTTGTTTATGACAGTGCGGCCCAGGCTCAGGCGGTTTTTGCCGGGGATGAACCGGGCAATGTCTATTCCCGTTATACCAACCCTTCAGTACAGATGCTGGAAGCACGCATGGCGGTGCTCGAAGGCAGTGAGGTTGACGACGACATTACCGCCTGTGCCACGGCTTCTGGCATGGCCGCTATTCTTGGCACCGGTATGGCGCTGCTGAAAAGTGGTGATCATGTTGTTTGTTCCCGCAATGTATTTGGCACCACATTTACCATCTTTGCCAAATATTTTGACAAGTTTGGCGTTAAAACCACGTTTGTTGATCTGGTGGATTATCAACAGTGGCGTGAGGCCATGACACCGCAGACCCGACTTCTCTTTCTGGAAACCCCTTCCAATCCATTGAGTGACGTGGCTGATCTTGAGGTTCTGGCGGAGATTGCCCACACTAACGACGCTTTGCTTATGGTTGATAACTGCTTCTGTACTCCAGCCCTGCAACGTCCACTGTCGTTTGGTTCTGACCTGGTGGTGCATTCGGCCACCAAATACATTGATGGTCAGGGACGCTGCCTGGGTGGCATGGTGGTTGGCAGGAAACAGTTCGTGGATGAGGTGCACTTATGGCAGCGGGCTGCAGGGGCAACCATGAGTCCGTTCAATGCCTGGGTGTTTTATAAAGGGCTGGAGACGCTCTCTGTGCGTATGGATGCCCATTGTCGTAACGCTTCAAAATTGGCGACGTGGCTCAGTCAGCATCCGGCGGTGGAGCGTGTCCATTATTCTGGTCTGGACTCCCACCCGGGGCATAAGCTGGCCAGAAAACAGCAAAAAGGGTTCGGTGGCGTGCTGGCCTTTGAAGTGCAAGGCGGCCGGGAGTCGGCCTGGAAAGTGATTGACAGTGTTCAGATTATGTCCCGAACTGCCAATTTGGGGGATACTCGCACGACCATTACCCATCCGGCAACAACGACACACTGTCGTTTGTCCGATGAAGACAAAATAAAGTCAGGCATTACAGAAAGCCTGGTTCGCATTGCTGTTGGTCTTGAGAATATAGAGGATCTTAAAACCGATCTGGAAAAGGGACTCAGCCAGTTGTCGTAAGCCCGGTGTGTTACTGTCCAGGGATGGTGCTCTAATAAAAACAAAGCTGGAACCATAATTTATGAACTCAACGCTGCAGAATTCTCTGGATGCACTGTCTGGTGTTATCCGGGGGAAAGACCGGGAACTCAGGTTGGCTTTGTGCTGTATGTTAGCCCGAGGTCATCTGTTAATCGACGATCTGCCCGGTATGGGGAAAACTGCTTTGGCCCTGTCACTGGCCCGATTGCTGGGGCTGGAGTATCAACGAATCCAGTTTACCAGTGACCTGTTGCCGACGGATATTCTGGGCGTTTCTATTTTTGATCGGGCGTCGTCTGAATTCCAGTTCAAGCCCGGTCCCGTGTTTTCCCAGCTGCTGCTGGCTGATGAAATCAATCGTGCTTCACCCCGAACCCAGAGTGCACTGCTGGAAGCCATGGAAGAGCGACAGGTGACCGTAGAAGGGCAGGGCAGATCGTTGCCTGAGCCGTTTGTGGTGATTGCTACCCAGAATCCGTTGACCCAACAGGGAACCTTTCCACTGCCTGAATCGCAGATGGATCGCTTTTTGATGTGCATTCCCATGGGGTACCCGGATACCGACTCGGAAAAAGCGATTCTCCGGGGAGAGGCCGGGCGGTTTCTGGTCAGCCAGCTGGATCAGTCAGTGACACCGGAGGCGTTTCTGCTGATGCAGCAGGAAGTCAATACCGTCCATGCCAGTGATCTTTTACTGGATTATGTGCTGCGATTACTGAAGGCCACCCGTGAAGAGGGGTATTTTGCCGTTGGCTTGTCGCCAAGGGCGGGTTTGGCACTGTTACAGGCAGCCCGGGCCTGGGCTTATATAGACGGCAGGGACTACCTGATTCCGGAAGATATTCAGGCGGTGTTTGTTCCGGTTGCCAATCACCGGCTGACCAAACAGGGCATATCGCCCGGTGAACTCCTTGGCCGCGTTAATGCCATGGTCTGAGTATTTCATCAATGAACATACTGACTGCATCAAGACAATGGCTGAGCAGCTATTTTCAGCAATGGGCTGACCAGCGCACACCCAGGGCGACCAGAGTTAAACTTAACCAGCGTCGTATTTATATTGTGCCGACAGGTTCCGGATTTTTATGGCTTGCCATGGTGCTGGTGATTTTTCTGGTGGGGGTCAATTACAGCAATTCACTGGCCTATGGGCTCTGCTTTTTTATGCTGAGCCTTTTTTTATTATCCATTCTTCATACCTGGCGGAACCTGGCCGGTATTACCCTGGTGGCCAGAGGGGCTGAAGCCGGGCATGCCGACGAGTTTATTCCCGTATCGATAGCGTGTCTCAATGAACGGCGACCACGTTACTCCATCGCCATTGGCTGGCCGGAGACGGAATCTGTTCTGGTTAGCTTTGATAGCGATACTGAACAGCGGCTGGTTGCCCCGGCTGGTTCTCGGGGATGGTTCCGGCCCGGGCGACTGCGTGTAGAAAGTATCTACCCCCTGGGATTATGCCGGGCATGGAGCTGGGTCCGTCTGGATTTTCGTTCCGTGGTGTATCCAGCACCTGATGACCGTTACCCATTACCGGAGAATGATATAGCGGACGATGGTGAGCGATCATTAACGGCTTCCGGCGTTGATGACTTTGCCGGGTTCAGAAGTTATCAGCAGACAGACTCTCCTGCCCATGTTTTCTGGAAAGGTTATGCCCGAACAGGAGAGCTGCTGACCAGGCAGTTTGATCAACCATCAGGCCGTGAACTCTGGTTTTCCATGGATCAGGTGCCGGATGGAGATCTTGAACAAAAGCTTTCTGTTTTGACCGCCTGGTGTCTGCAGTGTGATAAGCAACAGTATGCGTATGGTCTGGTTCTGGCAGGGCAGAAACTGGATCCATCAACCGGTGAGCTGCATTTGAAGGGGTGCCTGGAAATGCTGGCGCTGTATGAACTGGGGGATGGTATGGCCCGTTCTGGAGTGGTAAATGGCTAGCTTATCCGTTTCCCGTTATGCCACTCTCTGGTTACTGATTGCACAGGTTATGGTGGCATTGCCGGTGCTTGGGGTCCTGCCCGTTCCGGTACTTCCGCTGCTGCTGTGCACGGTGATTTGGCGTGCACTGATCTGGTTTGGCAGGGGGGCCTGGCCGTCGGATTTTATCAGACGGCTGTTGGTCGCTCTTTCCCTGGTACTTATTGTCACTTCTTCTGGTTTGCAGTTGTCACTGGAATTGGCGGTGGCTTTTCTGGTGACCGGTTATGCACTGAAAATGCTGGAAATGAAAACCCGCAGGGATGCGCTGGTGATCGCCTATATCGGCTTTTTTGTGGTGGGGGCCGGGGTGATCTATTCCCAGTCCTTGCTGCAGGCACTTTATCAGCTGTTGTGTGTGGGTCTATTGGTGACAGCGATTCATGCCATGTACGCGCCGGCTTATGGCTCTTCACTGACCTCTGGGATAAAAGGCAGTCTTCGTTTTACTGGCATCGTCATGCTGCAGGCCCTGCCTCTGACACTGGCGCTTTTTATCTTTGTTCCCCGTCTTGGTCCATTATGGGCCGTGCCCTGGCCTGAAGGAGAGGCTCAGACCGGGCTATCTGACACCATGCAGCCTGGAGATGTGGCAAGGCTCAGCCAGTCTTATGAGCTGGCTTTTCGGGCTCAGTTCACAGGTCCTGTACCACCGGCCAGGGAACGCTATTGGAGAACGCTGGTTCTTGATCAATATGACGGCGAACAGTGGCGGCAAAGTGACCTGGTGCGTTTATTGAGCCAGTTTCCGGGAGAAATTGCGGATGAACGAGACTGGCAGAGTAAATCGCCAGTGATTGATGGCTGGTGGCAGGTTCAGCCAGGGCAGTACAACTATGAAATCTTACTGGAACCCAGTGGTCGACAATGGCTTCCCGTTCTGGGGATGGCCGCTGCATCGGTTCCGAAAACCACCGTTTTGAGAACCTTACGACTTGAATCGGATAAACCTGTCTTCGAGCGACGGCTATACCAGCCTGCCCGGCAAATCGTGGTTGCACAGACGATCGCTATGCCTTCCTGGTTACTGGCTCTTAATAAGTCATTGCCTGCCAATGGCAACGTCCAGAGCCGTCTTTTGGCACAACAATTATTTGCCGAATCAGGTCGGGATCCGGTTACCATGGCGCGGCTGTTAATGGACTATTTCAACCAGGAGCCGTTTTACTACACATTGTCGCCACCGTTGATGGGGCAGAATGGGGTCGATCAATTTCTGTTTGAGCACCGCAGCGGCTTTTGTGAGCACTATGCCAGCAGCTTCGTGTTTATGATGCGCTCAGTGGGGATACCAGCACGAATTGTCACAGGCTACCTGGGAGGAGAGTATTTGCCGGAGGAACAGGTGGTCCGGGTACTTCAGCGGGATGCCCATGCCTGGGCAGAGATTTGGGTCAACGGACAGGGTTGGATGCGTTTTGATCCCACCGCAGCGGTAGCTCCAGAGCGGATTGATCTGGGTATTGATGACATGATTGAGCGGGGAGGATTGTTGCAGGGACAGATTCCCCTGGCCTACCGTTTTGGTCAAGTCGGCTTCTTCAAGTCGGTTCGACAGGGCTGGGAGCGGCTTGAGTATCGCTGGCAGAAGTCTGTGGTTCAGTACCAGCAGGAAAAGCAGCACTCTTTTATGAGTCAGTTGTTTGGTACCTCATCCTTTTACTGGCAGCAGATGGCAGTGCTTGGAGGGTTATTAGCGCTGCTGCTGATACTCTTCGGGATCTTTGCCCTGTATCAAAGGCCGGTGCCAAATCCTCATCAAAAGCTCTGGTTACGACTCGAAAGAAAATTGCTCAATAAGGGCTTTGAGCGCCGGGCAGGGGAGGGGCCAAAAGATTTCGCCTTGAGAGTGAACGCTGAAAATGCGGCGATAGGTGCACAGTTATTACCGATCGTTGATCTCTATATTCAGTCGGCATACTCAGGACGGGTGGGGGAGGATAAACCGTTGCCTGATCAGTTAAGTAAAATGATCAGGCAACTGTAAGTTACATTTATCAGCTGGCTTTGGCGATGATATCGTCAGCCGCCTTCTGATAAGACGCTACCTGGTCAAAATTGAGGTAACGATAGACGTCACCGGCCATGGCATCCAGGTTGCTGGCGTATTCCATATACTCCGCTACAGTGGGGATTTTGCCAAGAATAGCACCGACAGACGCCAGTTCAGCAGAGCACAGGTATACGTTAGCGCCATCCCCCAGGCGGTTAGGGAAGTTGCGGGTAGAGGTGGAGAGTACCGTTGCCCCCGGCTCTACCCGTGCCTGGTTACCCATGCACAGTGAGCAGCCGGGGATTTCGGTCCGCACACCATTGTCGTTATAGATGTTGTAATAGCCTTCCTCTTCCAGTTGTGCCTTGTCCATTTTGGTGGGAGGCGACATCCAGAAACGGGTTTTCAGTGGATCATGGTTCTGCTCCAGCAATTTCCCGGCCGCACGGAAGTGGCCGATATTGGTCATGCAGGAGCCCAGGAACACTTCGTCAACCCTGTCACCGGCAACATCTGACAGTGTACGTGCATCGTCCGGGTCGTTGGGCGCACAGAGAATAGGTTCCCTGATGTCCGCCAGATCGATTTCGATCACCTCGGCGTATTCCGCGTCGGCATCGGCACGCATCATGGTGGGGTTGGCCAGCCACTCTTCCATCTTGCGGGCACGACGTTCCAGGGTACGGGCATCGCCATAACCTTCGCTGATCATCCAGCGCAGCATGGTAACGTTGGACTTCAGGTATTCAGTGATGGATGCTTCAGACAGGGTGATGGTACAGCCAGCAGCAGAGCGTTCCGCAGAAGCATCGGACAGTTCGAAAGCCTGTTCAACGGTGAGGTTTTCCAGACCTTCAATTTCCAGAACACGGCCAGAGAAGGCATTCTTCTTACCTTTCTTCTCAACGGTCAGCAGGCCTTGCTTGATGCCGTAGAGTGGAATGGCGTGCACCAGATCACGAAGCGTGATGCCAGGCTGCATTTCACCCTTGAAACGGACCAGTACAGACTCAGGCATATCCAATGGCATGACTCCCGTTGCCGCGGCAAACGCCACGAGGCCAGAACCGGCAGGGAAAGAGATGCCCAGCGGAAAACGGGTGTGGGAGTCACCGCCAGTACCAACAGTATCGGGCAGCAGCATACGGTTCAGCCAGCTGTGGATGATACCGTCACCAGGGCGCAACGCAACGCCGCCCCGGTTCATGATGAAGTCCGGCAGGGTGTGGTGAGTTTCCACATCTACTGGCTTTGGATAGGCAGCAGTATGGCAGAAAGACTGCATGACCAGGTCTGAAGAGAAGCCCATACAGGCCAGGTCTTTCAATTCATCACGGGTCATCGGGCCGGTGGTGTCCTGGGAGCCGACAGTGGTCATTTTGGGTTCACAGTACTGGCCAGGACGGACACCGGGAACACCGCAGGCTTTACCGACCATCTTCTGGGCCAGGGTAAAACCATGGGTTGACTCTTTGGGTGGCTGCGGGCGGCGGAATATGTCGGAATGGCCCAGATCCAGCGCTTCACGGGCTTTGTCCGTCAGTCCACGACCGATGATCAGGTTGATACGGCCACCGGCCTGCACTTCGTCAAGAATAACGTCAGATTTGAAGGTGAACTCAGAGAGAACGTCCCCGGACTCAGAGAGAATCTTGCCATCGTAGGGGCGAATTTCGATCACATCTCCCATATTCAGCTGATCCACCGGAGCTTCAAACACCAGGGCACCGGCATCTTCCATGGTGTTGAAAAAAATAGGGGCGACCTTGCTGCCTATACAGATACCACCGGCACGCTTGTTGGGCACACCGGGAATATCATCGCCAAAGAACCAGAGTACTGAGTTGGTGGCGGACTTACGGGAAGAACCGGTGCCGACCACGTCACCCACAAAGGCAACCGGCAGGCCTTTGCCCTTGATGGCTTCAATTTGCTCAAGCGGGCCGGTAACGCCGTGCTCTTCAGGCTCAAGGCCATCACGGGTCATCTTGTAGGCGGCACGGGCGTGCAGAGGAATATCCGGGCGGGACCAGGCATCCGGGGCAGGGGACAGGTCATCGGTATTGGTTTCACCGGTCACCTTGAATACAGCGACCTTGATGCTTTCCGGTACGGCATCGCGCCGGGTGAACCACTCCGCTTCAGCCCAGGATTTAAGGACGGCCTGGGCGTTGGCGTTGCCCGCTTTGGCTTTCTCTTCCACATCGTGGAAAGAGTCGAACACCAGCAGGGTGTTTTTCAGCTGTTCAGCGGCAAGTTCACCCAGCTCAGTGCTGTCCAGAAGGGCAATCAGGGTTTCGATATTGTAACCACCCAGCATCATCCCCAATAGCTCAACCGCTTTCTTACTGCTCACCAGTGGCGATTCAGCTTCACCCTTGACGATGGCGGACAGGAATCCGGCCTTTACATAGGCTGCTTCATCAACGCCGGGAGGAATACGGTTTTCAAGGAGGTCCAGAATGTATTGTTCTTCACCTGCGGGTGGATTTTTCAGCAGTTCAACCAGGCCTGACACCTGCTCTGCATTTAACGGCTTGGGTGGGACACCCTCCCGGGCACGCTCTTCGACGTGTTTTCTGTAGGCTTCTAACACGAGTTCTACCCTCATCATCTGTGGCAGGCTCTTGGGCGATCCTTCGACAAACCATTATGGTTTTATGGGTCCGTCAGACGTTCCAAGGAAATCTTTACCAGTAACACTGGTGGCGCGGGCAGTATAGCGAAAGGTGCTTTTCAAGTTAAGTAAAGACCGTAATAGGCACTATTTTTTCTGTGAATGGTGGTTTCTGTGATTTATCCAAGAGCCCGAAGAAGCCGCACTAGCTGCTTCAGGCGGGATTGACCAAAGTCAGGATTCAATGATTTCGTAGCAGGGTTGGTAATGGCTTCCGGGCAGCTTCATCCGGTGCTGTGCAACAAACGACTGGAGAAGGGTATCCATTTGTTTCATCAGTTCCGGTTCACCGCTGAGCTGATATGGACCATGCTCACGAATCAGGTTGACACCGTCTTCTTTTATGTTTCCTGCGACAATGCCGGACATCGCACGGCGTAAATTGGCAGCCAGCTGGTGGGCCGGGAGATTGCTGTGCAGTTCCAGATTGGCCATGTTTTCATGGGTGGGATCAAACGGTTGCTGGAACTCCTGATCAATCTTTAGCAGCCAGTTAAAGTAATAGGCATCGCCATGGCGACGACGGAAGCGAGTGACTTGCTCCAGCCCTTTTGCCATGATCGTGGCCACTCTGGCTGGATTATTGACGATGATCTGATATTTCTCCCGGGCCTCTGTTCCCAGGGTGTTGCCGATGAATCTGTCTATCTGTTCAAAATAAGCCTCTGACCCGGCGGGGCCGGTCAGAATCATGGTCAGGGGAAGATCTTTATTGTCCGGGTGCAGGAGAATACCGATCATGTAGAGAATCTCTTCGCAGGTTCCCGGGCCACCGGGGAAGACGATAATCCCATGCCCCAGGCGGACAAACGCCTCCAGACGTTTTTCGATATCCGGCAGGATAATCAGCTCGTTGACGATGGGGTTAGGGGACTCGGCGGCGATGATGCCCGGCTCCGTCAGGCCAATAAAACGACCATGACTGATGCGCTGTTTGGCATGCCCGATGTAAGCGCCTTTCATGGGGCCTTTCATGGCTCCGGGGCCACAGCCAGTGCAGATATTCATTCTTCTCAGGCCCAGCTGATAGCCAACCAGCTTGGTGTATTCATATTCATCACGGCCAATGGAATGGCCTCCCCAGCAGACAACAATATTGGGGGTTTGTTTGGTGATGAACCCGTTGGCATTTCTGAGTACCTCAAACACCAGATGAGTGATGTCTGATGAGCTTCCATGGCTGAAGCGCTGGTCATTGGTGATCAGGAAAGAGACATACAGGATATCCCTGAGCACAGAAAACAGGTTTTCCCGAACGCCCCGGATCAGTTTCTTATCAACAAATGCCGAGGCGGGCGCGTTGATCAGCTCCAGTTTCAGCCCACGGTGTTCCTGAACAATGCGGATATCAAAATCGGTATAGGTTTGTAATAGCTCTTCTGCGCTGTCACCTTCCATCTCATCGCTCAGCACCGCCAGGGCGCATTGGCGGAACAGTCGGTGCAGGCCTGCTTTGGTATTATCCTGAAGAATATTGACTTCCCGGCTGGACAGTACTCGCATGGAACCTACCGGGTTAACAACGGCGGAGACTACATTGGTTTTACTCATCATGCCCCCTTGGAGGGTGGTGTTTGGTGTCCGACAGCGTCTTTGCGGTGGTTATGGCAGATACTGGTGAGGACAAAGATGTATTTAACTAACTATCGGGTGCTGTGGGTTGAAATCGAGTGAAAATGACAGTTTTTACCTTTGGTCAATTATACCGGTTTTGGTCGTTTCCGATCAGTCTCGACGAGCAGCTCTGACAAGTTGCAAATACAAATGCCTTGATCAGATTCCCGGACAGGCTTTCGGGTTACTCAGGTTAAAGTGGCTCTTTTTTGGGACGGAAATATCTCAGAACTAAAAGAATGCTTCCAGCGTCAGGGGTAGAACGATTTTCTGCCAGGAACAACCCGTAATAAACCTTCAGGCACTCATTTCTGCCGCCTCACTGAACTATCGAATGAATCTGCTGTCTAACCATTGTTTCAGATCAGCTTTGATGATTACGTTGATTTTGAGATGTTTTAAAGCATCATAAGATGTGAAATACCTTTTTTAAGGGTTACTTAAAAAATACAATCTATTTTAAGGAGTATTGATAATGCACTCGAATTCACTGTATCCACCACTCGACCGATTTACTCAGCATCCGACAGGTTCGCCGCCCGGGGTTGTGCCTGCAACTGCGCATTCTGAGGCTATGAGCGGAGTTTATCGTACTCGCACTGGCAAAGCATTACGATGTTCAGAACGCACTATCGATCAGCTGGATCGTTTTTTATGTCAACTTTCACATCCCAATGAAAGGCATATCATAGAGGCTCCATCAATCAATGCCATTGCTATTGACCCAACTCGAAAAATTATGGACCTAAATTCGGCTTGCGATGATCAGTCTTTACGGAACGATCTTGGAGAGACTGAATGGGCAGCTTGTGCAGGCTGTATCCCCGAGGGTGATCTTTATTCCGGTCTTAAAGAACACGAGGGGCTCACTGAGTTATCAAAAACTTTCCCTGTTTATTGTGCGAGAGAGTTAGACAAAGCTACCGGGTACCCGCATAACGAATGTGGTGAGCGTGTTATGTTAAGTGCATTGCCTGAGCATTACAAAACTGCTCACCCCGAATCAGGTCAACTGATTCAGTTTTCTCCTGTTGAGAATAACCCAGTGGATGATCAGAGCAGACCGCTTGCGCTAATGCCATCAGCTCCCTCTGACTGGGAACCGGCAGGAGCAATGGCTATTTCGCCTGCAGATCAGGATCAGTCCGCTGTGTTAACAACCATTCAAGATCAAATGAAAAGAGTGGTGTCTGCAGTTGAGAATCTCAAGATCGGGGTTGGCGAAACTTTTCTAAAATACGATAAAACTATTCAAAGTCACGCTGAAACTATCGATTTTCAAAATAAAACTATTAAGATGCACGCTGATACTCTGCGAAGTCTTGTCGATGGAATGTGTGAGCTAAAGTCAAAAAATGAGAACGCTGAAACTCTGCGAAGTCTTGCCGCTGATATACGTGAGCTAAAGGCACAGCAAGAGGCTATTCAATCTAGTCTCAATGAGCTGAGGAATTTGTCCATGCTAGAGTATTTGCAACGATTTGAAGCACTTGAACAAACTGTGAAAGAGCTTGGTAAGCCCAATCTTGCGATAAATACTCCAGATGAACCGCTCAGGCCCAATGCCAACGGAATTCTTGAGTGGAAGCTGGAAAATTTCAGTAGGACTGTAATGCAGACCGTTATGATGAGTACTTCACCCAAGACCCTTCACAGCGACTCTTTTTACACAGATGGATACAGGCTGCGTGCACAAATATACGTACCATCCGGTCATTATGACAAGGAGGAGGACAGGGACCACGTTGGCGTGTATATTCAGGTTGTGAAGGGTGAGCATGATGAAGATGTGCCTTGGCCCATGCAGAAAATAGTAACCGTCGAAGTGGTTAATAAAGAGCATGTAGCATGCAACACAATGAGTTTTACTACGGTTGATCAAGATGAGAATTTTCAAAAACCAATCGGTGAGCATAATAGGCCCTTTGGTTTTCCACATTTCTTGCCTCTGCCTTTTTTGGATGATCTGCAGCATGAGGATGAAAGCCTTCATCTCAGAATATCGGTAACAGATAATCCTGAGTAAAATTCCTATAAAACCATTCACAAATTGTTTTTGTCCCTTCCATATGCTTAGCCCAGACAGTTGTTGCTGTCTGGTGCAAGCCTTCGGCGATGGATCCTTCATTTTGTATTTTGATGGATACACGGCATGCATGTCTTTATGCTTCCCCAAGCTGGTGTCCAGCAGCCCTGATTTTCTGTTTCCGATTATCAATAGCTTGATATAAGATGTTGCCAAAATAACAAAAGGCAGATAACAGGAGATCCCGATGCCTGGCCAGCAAGAGGTGAAAACGTCCGTGGAAAGTGTAGTGGTGGTTGATGATCATAATTTTGTTCTCGGGTCCGTTCCCAGGGGGAAAATGCGAGAAGAAGCACTTTGTCACAGGGCAACCTATATTTTTGTCTTCAACTCAACCGGACAGCTTTATGTGCAGGAAAGAACCCTCAATAAGGATATCTATCCGGGCTACTTTGATCCTGCTACGGGGGGCGTGGTTACTGAGGGAGAAAGCTACGATCAGGCGGCTGAACGGGAGCTGGCTGAGGAGCTTGGTATCGAGAATGTGCCCATCACCTCGCATTTTCACTTTTTTTTCCATAATGATGACTGTGAGGTCTGGGGCAGGGTCTACAGCTGTTACTATGACGGTCCCTTGACCCTGCAGGAAGAAGAGGTTGCCAGTGTGGTGCTGGAATCACCGCAAGAGGTATTGTCTAACCGCAACCACAGACGTTATACACCAGACAGTCTGGCTGCTCTTGAGAGACTGGTTCACTGTCTTGACACATTCTGATGTATGCCTTGGCGACGATAGGTAGTGTATGTTTACAGGTATTGTGAGGGGATTTTTTCCGGTTGGTCGAATTGAAAAATTGAACCAACTCTACCGTATGACGGTGCTTTTGCCGTCTACCTTGCTGGAAGGCCTGGAAACAGGAGCCAGTATTGCGGTGAATGGATGCTGTTTGACGGTGACTGCTTTTGACCGGGAAAGTGCCACGTTCGATGTGATGAAAGAGACCCTGAGGGTTACTAACTTGGGGGCGCTGGAAGAAGGTGATCAAGTCAATATTGAAAGAGCTGCACGTTTTGGTGATGAAATTGGCGGGCATCTGCTCTCTGGCCACATTCACGATACTGTTCAGATCTGCGACATCAAGCAAGAACAGAACAATGTGACAGTGTGCTTCCAATTTGCGCCTGAATGGCAAGATTATATCCTGCCTAAAGGCTATGTTTCTTTAAATGGCTGCAGTCTGACTATTGGCGAGAAGGTAGATGAGAGACGATTTTGTGTTCACCTGATTCCCGAAACCCTGCGAACCACATCATTTGGTACTGCCGAGGTTGGGGATAGAGTTAACCTGGAAATAGATAGCCAGACCCAGGCTATCGTTACTACGGTGAAACATTATCTGGAATCAACTGGCGTATAATATGTCGTGATTTAGCTCCCGGAGGCTTTTCATGTCATTGTCGTTTATATACTTTTACTATTTTAATAATTCTAAATATGATTATTATGTCTTATATCTCAGTTGAAAAATGTTGCTGCACAGCCCAGAATTAAATTGCTCACTAGCGTGTCCAAACGGGATTAGTTCCCGCTGCTATTGAAAGAGTGATCAAGAAAACGCCACCCGTCAGGGTGGCGTTTTTTATTTACGGTAAGATAGGGGTTGCTCTACTTGCCTCTCTTTTCCTTGCCTTTGCCAGCCGCTGGAAATGCAATTTTATATACATCGTCATATTGGCTGGCAAAATGTACCGAGATACCTTCACGAATGTAATCCGGTAGCTCATCAAAGTCTCTGCGGTTATCTTCCGGCAGCACCAGGTTCATAATTCCCTGCCGTCGGGCTGCAATCACCTTTTCTCTTATACCGCCCACTGCCAAAACTTTGCCAGTCAGGGTCAGCTCGCCGGTCATCGCCAGATTTTTCAGGGGTTTAATGCCTTTGGCCAGAGAGATTAGTGCGGTTGTCATGGTTATACCGGCACTGGGGCCATCTTTCGGAGTGGCGCCTTCCGGAACATGGAGGTGTATAAATGCTGTTTTCAGAAAGTCTTCCTTAATTCCCAGCTTTTTCGCGTGGCTGGTGGTATAGCTGTAGGAGATTTCAGCCGACTCTTTCATCACCTCGCCCAGCTTGCCAGTCAGTTTAAAGCCGGCTTTTTGCTGATGTATCAGGCAGGCTTCTACAGGGAGTGTGGCACCACCCATTGCGGTCCATGCAAGGCCGGTGACGATACCAATACCTTCCATGGTTTTTTCTTTGCGAAAGTAGGGGGCTCCAAGGAAGTCTTCCAGGTTTTTTGCCGTCACCGTCAGCTTGTTTTCATCATGTTCCAGGAATTTGACGACGACTTTTCGAATGATTTTTTGCAACAATTTCTCAAAATGACGAACCCCTGCTTCCCGGGCATAACCATCAATAATTTTACGGAAGATGGTATCTGATATTCTCAGCTGGTTCTTTTTGAGTCCGGCTTTGTCCAGTTGTTTGGGCCATAGGTGATTCTTGGCAATCGCCACCTTCTCTTCGGTGATATAGCCGGACAGTCTGATCACATCCATTCGATCAAGCAGTGGGCCCGGAATAGTATCTAACTGATTGGCTGTACAAATGAACAGGACTTTTGACAGATCAATTCTCATGTCCAGATAGTGGTCAAGAAACTCGCTGTTTTGTTCAGGATCCAATACCTCAAGCAGGGCAGATGCGGGATCCCCACGGAAGGAAGCACCAATTTTATCAATCTCATCCAGCATGATGACCGGGTTGGAGACTTTTACCTCCTTCAGCGCCTGAACCAGCTTGCCGGGCATCGCACCAATATAGGTACGACGATGTCCTTTAATCTCAGCTTCATCTCTCATGCCACCCAGGCTGAAACGGTAAAATTTTCGGTCCAGGGCCTTGGCCACGGACTTGCCAATAGAGGTTTTGCCCACACCAGGGGGGCCGACAAGCAGCATAATGGAGCCGGATATTTCTTCCCGATAGGCACCTACTGCCAGAAACTCGACAATGCGCTCTTTAACGTCCTCAAGCCCGTCATGGTCAGAACTGAGCACGTTTCTTGCGTGATGAAGGTCAAGATTATCTTCGGAGTAGAGACCAAAGGGGACAGACGTTGCCCAATCAAGATAATTTCTGCACACAGCGTATTCAGGGGAGCCGGTTTCCAGAATAGAAAGCTTTTTCAGCTCATCATTGATTTTACTCTTGGCACTTTCAGGGACGACCAGCTTTTCCAGTCTTTGCTGAAACTGCTCAATCTCGGCAGTTCGGTCATCTTTCGATATGCCCAGCTCTTTTTGAATGACTTTAAGCTGTTCCTTCAGAAAGAACTCGCGCTGATGGTTACTGATTTTCCGGTTAACTTCTGCATTTATTTCACTCTGGAGTCGGGCAACCTCCTGCTCTTTGCGAATCAGCACCAGTACCTTTTCCATCCTGCGTTGAACAGGAATGGTTTCCAGCACCTCCTGAAGCTCTTGTCCGGGAGCGGTAGTAATAGCTGCTGCAAAATCCGCCAGAGGCGATGGGTCTTTGGGACTGAAGCGGTTCAGATAATTTTTCAGCTCCTCGCTGTACAGGGGATTCAGCGGGATAAGCTCTTTGATCGCCTGAATCAGTGCCAGTGCATAGGCTTTTACTTCATCACTGTCATCTGCAGGGGTGTCGATGTAATCCACCTGAACAAGGTAGGGGGGGCGCCGACGCAACCACTGTCGTATTCTGAAACGTTGCATTCCAAGGGCAATAAACTGAACCTGATCATTGTCTGAAACAATATTATGGATTTTGACAACGCAGCCTACCTGGGGAAAGTCTTCCGGAGCGACGTCTATGCCGGGCAAACGGCCAACAAAACTGAGACCAACCGCTTTGTGAGGGCTCTGGCCAACACGCTGCAGTGTTTCTCCCCACTCCTGATTGCTGAATACTAACGGTTGTACCTGGGCAGGAAAGAAAGGTCGGTTGGAAACGGGGATCAGATAGAGTTTATCTGGCAGTGACTGGTTTGGAAGTACAAGGCCAGTACTGGTTTTCTGACCGTCTTCATCGCCACTGATCACTTCGGGGTTGTTTGGATCCTGATCTGTCATAGTCTGTCTGCAAAAGCTGATTTAACAGGAAAGTCTGGTTGATATTCTGTTGCAAAGACATGGTTTACCGAGCTTTATCGAAGCCTGGACTCACCCATTACTCTGTGCTTCAACCTTGTGTTCTGAATAGTCTATTTTGAGGCTTATCCAGTAATTTCAATAGTCAATGGACTTAAGTATGGTTTAGATAGTCAGGATTGGTAATGGGAATATTGGGCCACTGACCAATGGCAATGGATAGGGTTTGATGCCGGGAGGCCTTTCGGCTGATGAATTGTCAGTCACTATGCAATGCACAACGCAGGCAGTGTAGCCGTAGTTATGTGACCGGTTGTCACGCCCCATGACTTGCAGGAGCCAGAGTAACGCAGAAGCAGTTGCCGAGAGTGACTGATCACTTGGTCGGAAATCAGAATTTCATTTGGTTAACTACTCCGTTTCAGCTGTCTTTTAAAGAACAGGTTTTGGGGGTTGCTCCGGCTGCGTGATAATAAGATCCGCTTATCTGTTCAGGAATTTTTTGTCTTGCAGTTACCTCTGGCATTGCCTTGAATGTCCTTAACGATGGTTTATTTAACAGGCTGTTTTATAGACAATCTATCAATAGCAGATTATGTCTCAATATTAAGGAGCAATTGATATGGATTTAAAAACCCTCTTTTTTCTAGGCGCATCTTTTTTCAGTATCTCCGTATTCGGGGCCGACCAGAAATCCCGGTCTGCTGATCCGAAAGTTAATGTGAATCAGGCAACCATAGAACAGCTTGATAAAGGACTTCTCGGGGTTGGGCCCCGTATCGCAATGGAAATTGTCAAGCATCGTGACCAGCATGGTCCTTATCAGAGCTTTGATGATTTGGATAAGGTGAAATACGTTGGCAGCAGAATGCTGGATAAAAATAAAAAACGTATAGTCTTTGACTGATCTGTCTGGAAGGCTGACCGGCGATAGTTTTCGGGAAGCCTGACTGTGTTCAGGCTTCCCCGGGTAATTTTTATCTCCATTCAAGTGGTCTGATAAACGATGGATATCCCGATCCATCGATGGCTTTTCAGATCATGTTCTTACCATACCGTCACCAAAAAGACACTCTCCCCGGGCAGCAGAATCGGAGAAATTTGGTTAGCTACTTATTGGTGTATTTCTTGGATAATATTGATTCAATATGTTATGAAGCATCCAGCGTTTTGGTTCGTTGCTTGTACAAAGATGTGAATGGACTGTTATTTTTTCTTGGCTCACGGACATGCCATGGGCCTGAGTTGGGGGATTTGTGAGGGACACTGGATTACAGTCTGGCCTGACGTTTGCCGTTGGGGCATTTGCCTTGTGGGGGTTGATCCCCATCTATTTCAAAATTCTGGAACAGGTGCCGCCTTTGGAAGTGCTTGCGCATCGAGTTTTCTGGTCATCGCTTTTGCTGGTTTGTTTTTTATCTTTTCGCCATAAACTGAAAGGGGTCCTTGAGATAATACAGTCACCCCGGATACTGGGCTGGTTGGTTTTGTCGTCACTGCTTATTGCTGGAAATTGGCTCTGTTTTATCTGGGGGGTTACCAATGACAGGATTCTTGAAACCAGCCTCGGTTATTACATTAACCCGCTGATCAGTGTTTTTTTTGGCTATTGTTTTCTGGGGGAACGCCTGACCCGATACCAGATGCTGGCGGTATTTTTAGCTGCAGCAGCGGTATCAATGCAGATATTGTTACTGGGTAGACTGCCCTGGGTCGCTTTTGTGCTGGCCCTGTGTTTCGCGTTTTATGGTTTGATCCGTAAAAGAATTAAAGTCGATGCGACCACTGGACTGGCTATTGAGACACTGCTTTTGATGCCCCCCGTCGCTTTCTATTTTCTATGGCTGCTGGGTAATGATGCCCATGCTTTTCGCTTTTGCGATCCTGATACCAGTCTTCTCCTGGCCCTTTCCGGGTTTGTGACCACGATACCTCTGGTATTGTTCAATATGGCTGCGCAAAAGTTGTCGTTGACTGTTTTGGGAATCATGCAGTACCTGGCGCCATCCATTTCATTTCTGGTTGGTGTGACGATTTACAATGAGCCGCTGGGTTTGGTTCAGATGGCTACCTTTGCTTTGATATGGCTTGCACTGGCCATTTTTACCCTGGATGGCCTCTTGCGACATAAGCGACAGCGTGATCGGATGGAAGCCCCACACGCAGGGCGATAGAATCGGCCTTACGATCGTTCCAATCAAGGCTAATTTAAACGAC
>NZ_JAHHPO010000212.1 GCF_024606365.1 Endozoicomonas sp. ONNA2 | reverse complement strand
CACCTCAGACAGTCAAGCGCTTTCGTGATCGTTTCAATGTACCGGTTGCCTGCCTGCATTCGGGACTCAGTGATGGTGAACGATTACAAGGCTGGCTCGAAGCGGCCAGAGGTACGGCTGGCATTCTGATTGCCACCCGTTCCGGAATTTTCACCCCAATGCCATACCTTGGGCTCATTATTGTCGATGAGGAGCATGACGGCTCCTATAAGCAGCAAGAAAACCTGCGCTATAACGCCAGAGATCTGGCTATTTTCCGTGGCAGCCAATGCCACTGTCCGGTCGTCCTCGGATCGGCAACCCCCTCCCTGGAAACCCTGCACAATACCCACCGGGGAAAATACACTCAGCTTCACCTGAAGCACAGGGCAGGGAATGCACGCCCACCGGCCATGGAGCTGCTGGATATGCGACACCAGGTTCTGAAAGACGGCTTATCCACAGAACTGTTGCAAAGAATCGCTACTCATCTTGGACGGGGCAATCAGGTGATGGTTTTCCTGAACCGTCGCGGCTACGCACCATCCATGATCTGTCAGGACTGCGGCACCATTATCGACTGCCCGCATTGCGATGCGCATATGACCATTCACCGCTACCCTCCCCATATGCACTGTCATCATTGCGATCTGCAACAGGCCATCCCCAGGCAGTGCCCATCGTGCCGGAGTCGAAAGCTGCAGCCCGTTGGCCAGGGTACGGAGCAGACGGAGCAGGTACTCAGCCAGCATTTCTCCGGTTATCCCGTGCTGAGAATTGACCGGGACACCACTCGAAAAAAACAGGCGTTGAGCAATATGCTGGAGGAAGTAGAGTCCGGCAAACCCTGCATACTGCTGGGTACGCAGATGCTGGCTAAAGGTCATCACTTCCCGAATGTTACCCTGGTTGCCATCATCAATGCCGATGCGGGGCTGTTCAGTTCTGACTTCAGGGGACCGGAAAGAACCGGTCAATTGATTATGCAAGTGGCGGGGCGAGCGGGACGGGGTGATAAACCCGGACAGGTAATTATTCAAACCTATAATCCGGCACACCCTGCTCTCCAGCTTTTGTCCATGAACGACTACACCCGCTTTGCCAGCAGTCTGTTTATGGAAAGAAAAAGCCTGAATCTTCCCCCGGAGGGATATTTAAGCCTGATTCGATCAGAATCGGTTAACCAGGGAGAAAGTGAGGTTTTGCTCCGGGCGTTGAGACACTATGCCGAGCAGGCAACTGATCCAACCGGACAGCAACAGATTGGCTGCAATGTCCGGTTGCTCGGCCCGATTCCGGCTCCCATGGAAAAACGTCAGGGACGCTATCGCTGGCACCTGCTTATCCATGGAAAAAGCAGAAATCATTTACACGCGGTGGTCAGTAGCCTTGTCAGCTATCTGGAAAGTCATCGGCTTCCCAGACAACTGAAGTGGACCGTAGATATTGACCCACAGGAGATGAGCTAACCGGGATATTCCATAAACGTGCGCTCGCTTGTCCTTTGCCGCCCTGGCATCCTGCGCCCTGACTCCAGCACCCATGTAATCGTGCGCGAGATTCGGGGTAGTTTATGGAATATCCGGGCTAAAGCATCCGCGATATGGCCTGAATTTGTCCCCGCTGGAAGTTTTGCATGGCACTTTTCCGGGCAAATTCGAGATATTGCCGGATATCATTATCTGGCAGGGATCGATAGGTGTAGAGAAAAATATTGCGCATTCTTACCGGCATATCTTTACGGATATAGGGCTTCTCCTGAGCTTTCAACACCTGGGCAGGCCTCATTGGCTGCTCAGCACCCGCTGGCATAACCTCCCGGAGCATTCTCTGGGCACCTACGGAAGCACTGGCAGCCAGCTCGGTACTCAGCTCAACGGCATCAAGTACTTCCATTAACTCTTCTATCAAGATTATCCGGCTATTTCGAGGCAGCTCCGCCGACAGTTTTTCCCGGATATACTTCTCCATTTTTGCCTGGTTGGCCGGGTCACTGGCTTCCGCTTCCAGGCGGAGAATTGTCTTGCCAAGGGGCGATCCGAACCAGTCAATCAATCGATCCAATTCACCAACCGACAAGGCTTCGTCCAGGGTAACTTTCATGGAGGCCCGGAAAAAATCAGGACTGTAGCGT
>NZ_JAHHPO010000211.1 GCF_024606365.1 Endozoicomonas sp. ONNA2 | reverse complement strand
CCATCCTCGCTACGGGGACGCCCAGTCGGGCGCTATTCTCGGACAGCCTCCTGGTCGCTTTCGCTCCCATGCTTTTGCAGCAGTGATGGATCCGAAGGTTTTGCTATCAGAGTACTTTTGACCCTTGATCATTTTTTGAACTTGTACGGTATAACGCAGCTTTCCAGCTTTGTTCTTTCGCTTTAGGATACTCATGTCTGTTTACATCGATGTAGGAAAAATCGGACTTTTACTACATGTAGGAAATTTTGCAGATTTTTAAGGTATTTGGGGGTTGTAATATGGTGCAAAGTGCTAACGTTGACAAGGCTGAGTGTATTGAAAATAAAGGGAATCCCAGTAAATCCCCAGACCGTCGATTTGCCGTTGCCCCCATGATGGACTGGACTGACAGGCACTGTCGCTACTTTCATCGGGTTTTGTCAGAGCGGGCACTTCTGTACACCGAGATGGTTACCACCGGAGCCTTGGTATACGGCGATAAAGACCGGTTTTTACAGCATGACGTATTTGAATACCCGTTGGCCATTCAGCTTGGTGGACATGATGCCTGCGATCTTGCCTTTTGCGCCGGACTGGCGGAAGAGCGGGGTTATCAAGAAGTGAACCTGAACGTGGGTTGTCCCAGTGACCGGGTGCAAAATGGTCGTATTGGTGCCTGTCTGATGGCAGAGCCACAAACCGTAGCCAATGCGGTAAAGGCCATGAAAGAGCGGGTATCCATTCCGGTAACGGTAAAGCATCGGATTGGCATTAATGGTTGCGACTCCTGGCAGGAGTTACTGGACTTTGTCGGTATTGTTGCGGTGGCGGGGTGCGATGCCTTTATCGTTCATGCCCGTATTGCCGTTCTGGAAGGGCTTTCTCCCAAAGAGAATCGGGAGATTCCTCCGTTGAAGCCAGATTGGGTGTATCAGCTCAAAACTCAGTTTCCCGGGCTGAATATTGCCATTAATGGCGGTATCAAGACCTTTGGGGAGATTGATCATCACCTGCAGTATGTTGATGGTGTAATGCTTGGTCGTGAAGCCTACCAGAACCCGTATCTGCTATCAGAGGTGGACGGTCGGCTTTATGGTTGTCAGCAGCCAGTCAAGAGTCGCGCTGAAGTGATCGAGAGGATGCTTCCCTATATTGAATCAGAACTCTCCCAAGGGACATGGCTTAGCCATATTACCCGCCACATGTTGGGGCTGTATCACGGTGTACCCGGTGGTCGCCGCTTTCGCAGACATATCAGTGAAAATGCCCATCAGGCCGGTGCAGGTGTTGAAGTACTCATTGATGCTGTCAGGCTTGTGGATAGTTGCTAATGCCTGAAAGCAGGTGTCAGGCAGTCACCTCTGGCTGTCTGCAGCGTTCCAGTTGTTTGACCAGATCACTAAATGCCTTCTGGTTGTTTTCATTCAGGCTCATGAGTGTTTTGTGGGCTTCGAGTACCCGGGCATGAATGGATTCCTCACTGCAGTCCTCGCATTCAATTTCCTGGTATTCGCAGGTTTGACTTGAGACATCTTCAACAATGATAAAGATTCGCTCAAAACCCATGCTCATGAGGATTCTGGTGATATCAGGGCGGGGGGATATCAGCACTGGCCGCTGATCGATCTGTTTTCTGGCCATAATGGATAATTTCGCCAATAGCCCAAGAGATGTACTGTCGATGGTTTCAGCATCTGAAAGATCAACAATAACAGAACGAAATACCGGCTCTTCGACCATGGCCTGAAGAAAATTCTCCAGGCTGGAGCAAAGGGTAAGACGAACTTCTCCGACCAGTTTCAGTACGTAGGTACCTTCACTTTCGGCAAACTGGATTTTTCCGGGTGTCATAATCAGAATCGCGACAGTATTAACATTGCAATGTCATCAGGGGCTTCCTGAATATCATTGAGCCCCAGCCTGTGAGTCAATGTATCTACGGTGTCGGCACCTTCTCCGATAACCGATAATAAATACGCTTCCTTTTCTTTAAGGCTTTTCTGGGGCAAAACCTCAAGAATACCATCGGATAGAATAGTTAAGCTGAACTGCCGGGGCAAGTCTATAATTGCATCTTCGTAGAGAGCATCCTCAAACAGCCCTACCGGCAGGCCTTTGCCTTCGAGAAAGCGAACCTTTTTGCCTTTTTCAGCGATCACCGGTAACGGAAAATGTCCGCCAAACGAGTAAGTAAGCGTCTGGTCACGGGTATTAACTATGCCGCCAAAAACGGTCACATGTTTTCCCAGTCCGGTTTTCAGCAGGCTCTGGTTAATGTAACTCAGGACATGTGAAGGTTTTACCCTGATTTTACCTCCGTTATTGTGGTAGTCCTGAAGCAGGCTGATGGACATATGCTTGAGCAGCACAGTAACAAAGGCAGATGATGCGCCATGTCCGGACACATCGGCCAGATAAAAGGCGAAGTTGTGGTCGTTCAGGATGAAATAATCGACAAAGTCGCCGCTTAAATAGAGGGATGGAATGATGTTGTGGTCAACTTTGAAACCCTTATATTCAAGGGGGTGTCTGGGCAGCATATTCATCTGCACCTGACGCCCGGCTTTCTGGTCTTCCTGCAGCAGGGTCAGGCTGCTCTTCAAAGAGTTGATGGCTTCTTGGAGGCTAGCCCGGTAGCGCTTGTTTTCCATCAGTAGCTGGGCTTTTTCAAGTGCCCGGTTGATGGCGTACTCCAGCACTTCAAGATCCACGATGGGCTTAACCAGAAAATCACTGGCTCCAAGGTGAAGGGCTTCTACTACGTCGGTCATGACGCCAGCACCGGAGACCACAATAAAAGGTATGTCGCTGGCCTCACTGCGCACCTGGCCCAGCATGGTGAGTCCATCCATGACCGGCATGCGCAGATCACACAGAATCAGGTCTGGTTGACATTCACGAAAAATATGCAGGCCCTGTTGTCCATTCTCGGCTTCATGGGTCTTGAAGCCAATGCCTTTGAGGTAAGCGACAATACTTTCACGTACTATGGTGTCATCATCGATGACCAGGATGGTGCTGCCGGTCATGGATATACCCGCAAGATAAAGAGAATATAAGGACCTGCCTGAATCCGATACATTCGGATAAAAAAACCACATTAAAATGTGAAGTTAAGGAAAAAATACTCCCAAGCTGACCTGGCTGCAAGCGGGAGTATTGGCAAATTAAAGAGTTGGCTAATAGACATTGAAGCCCGGGCTGATGCGCTGGTCATTGACAGTAGATAGTCAGAAGTCATCTTCTGGCTGCTGGCCGGTAATTAAATATTCACGTCTTTGCAAATACGTGTCTCTGAAAAAAGTGTAATGGTCGCCAATAATCAGATTTTCAATATCCAGGAGTTGAGCGCGGCTATTAATGAGGTGAATGCTGCCAGCGATCCAGCGATCCTGCCCGGAATCATGATAGTTTAACGGATTGGTTAATGCATCAGGAATCAGGCCAACGCCGGAACGGACCGTATTCGGGCCAAGTAACGGTAGAACGATATAAGGTCCGGACGGCACCCCCCAGTTGGCAAAAGCCAATCCGAAATCGCTATAGCGCTTGTCAAGCCCTATTGGCGTTGCTACATCAATCAGACCAAGAATACCCGCCGTGGAATTGATGATGAAGCGGCCTGATGATACCAGCGCATCCTGCCCTTTGAGTTGGAAGCCGGCGCTGGCGATATTTCTCAGCTCCCCGAGGTTACTGAAGAAGTTGCTGACCAATGTTTGCACCGGCCCGGGGGTGACAAAATTATAGGCCTTTGCCATTGGCTTCAGGGCATAGTTATCCAGGGTATCATTCAGTTTGGACACCCTGCGGTTCCAGCTTTCCAGTGGGTCATCGTAAGAGATGGGTTCAGTTCCAAAAGTCATGGTGGGCAAAAGTATCAGCACCATGACGGCAACAGAACGAACAATAATCGCAGGAGAGTGATTCATCCGGTTGATCCTTGAATCCTTGTTTATTTTTCCACGGCTGGGGGCAAAGGTGCACTGTATTCTCTAACGCGTACAATGACAAGATGGGCTTCGCAAACGGTTGTTCTCCACTGATGTTTAGTTGCCGGGATGAGTTGTGAAGTAGAAAATATTCTAACTCGATCTTGGGGCTTTTTTCCAATTTACGGACATTGATACCATAGTAAGTAGTTGGCCAAATGGAATCGTATATTTTTGACTCCTTGTGTTGGCACTCGGTAACTGCTCCTGAATCCATGCAGTCGTGCTTCGTTACAACTCCGGTCACATTGCTACGGCTATGCTCTGTGCCTCACCTAGCCCAGGTAGCCAGAAAGATTCGATTCCCTGTGGCCGGCTACTTAGTGTAGATTCCGACATCATGGCATTATTGTTTATAAGCTTATTGATAGTCCTGAGCAGATGATCGAATGCACCCTGACCCATCTGAACTTTTTTTACAAAATTATTTTTTAAGAGGGAACGAATACTTTTTAAAACTGTCCTAGATTTTAGAGTTTATTCAATAAGGGATTCTGATAAGCTCATTTATACATACGAATGTTAATCCAAGTAACGAAAAAGGTGCTTCAATGGATAACTTGCCAGGAAATTCCACGACAAACCTGTTTGCTCCTCCCTCTTATAATTATGTAGTGGGTATGGATAGAAAGGCGCAATTCCAACAGTATATGGCAACCGCTATTACCACGACACAAGCTATTATTTCAGATGGTGAAAGATATCATAGTTTCGAACCCGAGGCTGTCGCCAAAGAATTGATCGAATATCTTATCAATCGTTATCCGTCGGCATCACCGCAAGTTGGGCGTATCAGTACCGGTCCAAAAAATCCTACTGAGCCCGATATGAATGCCTGGAGTGATTGGGAAAGAAGACATTGCAGTAATGCCGGAGGAACACTCCGCAGCTTTAAGTCAGAGTGTGTTCAAAATGCTATTACTGATGCATTTGTCACGCACTTGGGAAAAGAGCAACTTGATAAATTCAAACAATTCATGATTGCCGAAGGCTTTTCGGAAGGTTGTCTTTTTGATTGCAATGACACATGCGATGTGGTTCATAAATTTTTTGAATCATATAATCCAATGGTCCCAGTCATTATCAAATGTATTAAAGCCGGGGTGTTCTCCCAAGAATTGATTAATGATTTACTCAATATACGCTAATAAATAAATTTTTCACTACATGTGGGGTTAGATGAAAGCATACACTTTCAGCCTCCTGTCTGATGTACATTCACAAATGACCGATTCCCATGGATCTCCGTGGGAATCATATGGAATCTCTGTTCAGATACAGTAACTTCCGGCGAATAAACTATAATAAGTTCTAAATTTAAATAATTGCTCTAAAAAAATGAGAAAAAAGCCTCAAACACTATACCGTGCTGTTAATAAAGACTAATAAAAAACCTTGAAATCATTAAGCATCTATATTCCTGAAGCAAAAGCTTTGAACCACGAAGCACACAAAGAGCACAAAGAAGAGCTTTTCCTTTGTGCTCTTCGTGGTTCCTATTCAAGACCCGCAACAAACCAACCCGCCTGCATTCGTTCGCAGAAGCTAAAGAAAGAATTTACAGTAGTACTATCAAGAAGAATTCCTTAATGTCTACCCTGAGAGGGCTCGTATTAGTACGATGATCTTCTATCTCTTCAAAGCATTTTGATACTTTTTTTTATCAAGTACGTGGCACTATTTACCTGACTTGTTTGTGAATGACTGTACCCATAATCAACCCAACGACAATGGTTTAATAAGAGATGATTTTAGTCGATAACTGGGACTGTTGTGGCTGTAGCTTGGTGATTCATCAGGAATTCCTATGGCATTATTGTCTATAAGCTTATTGATAGCCCTGAGCAGATGATCGAATGCATCCTGACCCATCTGGACTTTTTTACAAAATTATTTTTTAATAGGGAACGAATACTTTTTAACACTGTCCTTGATTTTAGAGCTTATTCAGTAAGGGATTCTGACAAGCTCATTTTTTTTATACATACGAATGTTAATACAAGTAACGAAAAAGGTGCTTCAATGAATAACCTGCCAGGAAATTTCTCGTCAAACCCGTTTGCTCCTCCCTCTTACGACAATGTATTGGGTATGGATAGAGAGGCACAATTCGATCAGTTTATGGCATCCGCTATTCCCCAAGCCCAAGCTATTGTTTCAGATGGTGACAGATTGCATGGTTTCAATCCCACGGCTATCGCCAAAGGACTGGCCGAATATTTTATCAACCATTATTCGTTGTCACTACCGCAAGTTGGGAGTATCAGTACCGGTCCAAAAAATCCTACTGTGCCCGATATGGATGCCTGGAAAGCTTGGGAAGATAAACATTGTTTATATCGAGGAGACACCTGCAGTTTCAAGTCAGAGAAGGTCAAAAAAAATATTTATTGGGTATTCGAAAAACACTTGACAACCGAAGTGCTTAAAGGTTGCAGATCTGTATTAACTGCTATGAAATTTTATCCAAGTGCAGTTGATAGTTGCACTAATGCATTTAATCTTACAAACCTTTTCTATCATGGATTAAAACCAATGACCCCATTCATAACCAATTGTATTCAGGCCGGTGTGTTCACTGAAGAATTTATTAATGATTTACTCAAAGTAACCAAATAATTAACCTTTGTCACTGCATGCCGGGGGCTAATGGAAGCATGCACTTTCAGTCTCTTGTCTGATATGCATTGACAGCTGCCTTGTTCCCACGGCCCTTCGTGGGAAGGCATACCAAAAGATGTAGAAACCCCATCAAACTCTGACGATCCCGGGCAGGAACAGGTTACTTACATCCGGTAAGCTCCGGTATGGCCCTGGCAGAGAATGGGAAAGAGGTTTTATGAATTGGCTGTCGAGTTAAAGGCTACAGTTTGCCTGGTCTCTGGCTTATCGCCCCAAAATTACCGATGGAAACGCAACCGCATACATCGTCATCGAATACACCGCTGCTGGCAGGGCCACAAATCTGGCAAGCCGGTACTCACGCTACTGATCAATACCGTCAAGGTCAGTGCCATGGGTGAATTCTGAATGCTCGCTTCAATGGCAAGGGTTTTGAACTCGGTACGGGTGATATTGTACATTCATCCAATAACCAGGAGGCTGTCCGAGAATAGCCCCGTAGCGAGGATGGCAGAAAATTGAGGATAAAAAGTCGGAAATTTTTAGACC
>NZ_JAHHPO010000210.1 GCF_024606365.1 Endozoicomonas sp. ONNA2 | reverse complement strand
GGCACGACCGGCTTCCGAAGGTTTCAGCGTCTTCTGAAGTTACGGATTCAGGTAAAAAGCAGTTCCACTTGGAGAAAAACGGCTATTCTGGCCATAGCGAGTGGCAACAGGACTGGCAATCACAGTTTTCGACACGGCGCTCCCGTTTTAACTTTGGTCTGTCGGTGAAATTCCGACACGTGAATCGTCAGTAGCACTGCTCGCTGGCGTCTTGCGAAAAATACTCAGGTTTAGATAACTTTGAGTAGGTTTGAGCAAGTTTTCAGGAGCGGTTGACATCCTCTCACCACCAAGCGGATGGCCGCTACCGGGGCGGCCCCATCTCCACCGAAACTCTACGAGCTATGGATGGAGTATTGTTGATAAAATTTACTGGATATGGGCCAACACACCATCAAGCTCATCCAGCGAATTGTAGGAAATGACCAGCTTGCCCTTGCCTTTGGCACTGCATTGGATGGCTACCCTGGCCCCGACTTTTTCAGACAACTCATCCTCAAGCTGCTTGATATTGGGGTCAAGGCGCTTGACGGTTTGACCGCCGCTCTCCTTTTCCTGCTGTATCCGGCGAACCAACGCTTCTGTCTGACGCACAGACAACCCTTTTGCCGTAACGGTTCTGGCTACGTCCAGCTGATCCATTTCCCCCAGGGCAAGCAGCGCTCTGGCATGGCCCATTTCCAGGTCGCCATATTCCAGCATTTTCTTTACTTCAGGGTTCAGGGCCATCAGTCGCAAGATGTTGGCCACGGCAGCCCTGGACTTGCCAACGGCTTGAGCCACTTCCTGTTGGGTCAGTTCGAACTCTTTTTGCAGCCTGGAGAGCGCAATCGCCTGCTCAATCGGGTTCAGGTCTTCCCGCTGGATGTTTTCTATCAGCGCCATGGCAATGGCAGCCTCATCGGGAACGTCACGAATCAGGGCAGGGACTTCTGCAAGGCCTGCCAGCTGGGCTGCACGCCAGCGACGTTCACCGGCAATGATTTCATAGCGATTCTGCCCGGCGGGACGAACCACGATAGGCTGCATGATGCCCTGCTCTTTGATACTTTCAGCCAGCTCTTGCAGGGCATCAGGGTGCATATCCCGGCGGGGCTGGTACTTGCCACGCAGCAGAAATTCAACAGGCAGGTCTTTCATTGTCCCATCCAGCGACGCCCGGACCGGTGATGGCCCGGAGAGATCATCAGACAGGGATACCGGCAGCCTGGCGCTACCGAGCAGGGCATTCAAGTTGGTACCGAGACGTTGTTTCGCCATGTGTCAGTGAGTTCCTGTTTTCCTTTCCGACTTGCCAAGCCCCTTGATGTCATGCTTGCGCACCAGCTCCCCGGCCAGCGCCAGATAAGCCACCGCACCACGGGAGTTCCGGTCATAGGCCAGTACCGGCTTACCATGACTTGGTGCCTCGGCAAGCCGGACATTACGGGGAATCACGGTCCGATAGACCTGGTCACCAAAATGGTTGATGAGCTGTCTCGATACTTCGGTGGTCAGCGTCGTCCTGGGGTCGTACATGGTGCGCAACAGGCCTTCGATGTGTAAGTCAGGATTGATGGTTTTCCGAAGGCCCGCAATGGTTTCCATCAGGGCCGTCAGACCTTCCAGTGCATAGTATTCGCACTGCATCGGAATAATGACCCCACGGGCAGCCACCATGGCATTGACGGTCAGCATGTTCAGCGAT
Organism: Endozoicomonas sp. ONNA2; assembly: GCF_024606365.1. Lineage (GTDB taxonomy): Bacteria > Pseudomonadota > Gammaproteobacteria > Pseudomonadales > Endozoicomonadaceae > Endozoicomonas. The sequence continues at coordinate 10,060 of NZ_JAHHPO010000210.1, read as the reverse complement.
GGCGGGCAGTCAATCATGATAAAGTCGTACTGGTCCGCCACTTTGGCCAGGGCGTCATGGAGTCTGGATTCCTTGCGGTCCATTTTCATCAGCTCAACTTCTGCAGCCGTCAGGTCGGCGTTTGCCCCCAGAACATCGTAACCACCATCCCGGGATGGCAAAATGGCCTGCTGGATATCACAACGCCCCGTCAGTACATGGTAAACAGACCATTGCTGGGCATGTTTGTCGATTCCGCTGCCCATGGTGGCATTCCCCTGGGGGTCAACATCAATAAGCAGTACCCTCTGCTTACTGGCCGCCAGGGAAGCCGACAAGTTAACGCAGGACGTGGTTTTGCCAACCCCACCCTTCTGATTGGTTACCGCTAGAATTTTAGCCACAGCCGTTTAATACCATTCAATGCCTGTTACGCAAAATGACAAGATGACGATCGCCGTCTGTTCCCGGTACCTTCAAGGGTTCACAGCCAACCAGCTCAATGTCGTGACGATCCATCAGTTCCTTCAATTCAGCTTCAGGATATAGCCCTTTCATGGCCAGATAAACACCTGAAGGTGATAATAAGTGTTTTGTACCATCTACCATATTAACCAATGAGCTGAATGCCCGTGAAGTAATGGTGTCAAAAGGTGCTTCCACCTGAAAAGATTCTGCGCGGGCATGAACGACTTCCAGGTTATCCAGCTGAAGGTCCAGTTTTGCCTGAAGCATGAAACGGGTCTTTTTGCCATTACTGTCCAGTGTCGTGAATTTTTTATCCGGATACACAATCGCCAGGACAACACCCGGCAGTCCCGGACCTGAACCGGCATCGAGAATCGCTTGACCAGAAATATGGGGAACAATGCTCAGACTATCAATAATATGTCGGAAGACCATCGCCCCGGGGTCACGGATGGCGGTGAGGTTGTAGGCTTTATTCCACTTGTTCAGCAGCAGGACATAGCGAGTCAGCAAATCTGCCTGGACCGGAGACAAGTCGATACAGAGTGATTTGGCACCATGACCAATGTCGTATTGTAATGTCTGGGCCAAGGGATGGTCGGTAGATGGATGGTCGGTAGATGATTGTGGGGCTTTCATGAATTCCTTCAGCCAGCGCAAGTCCGGGTGCCGTTACGATCTGGTCTGGCTTTACTGATGACAATAGTTAACGGGTCAGTCTATTTCATAACGTTGATAAAATCGACGCAATCATTCATTCACGAAATATTATCCATCCCTTGCAGGGCCGCCTGTATGCCAGCCAATTGCCCCTTTACTTTTTGATAGGCCTCGTAGCTTTTGATGCTTTCTGCCAGAATGGCATCTCTCTCAAGTGGCTCTTTGTCTGGATCAAAAAGAGCGGTTGCATTTTTCGCTAACTCCAATGCCTTCATTGCATCCACGCAAATACTGGCGTTATTGAGTAATCTCGTTGTAGGGAGACGCCGCTGCTGACCGTTAACATGTCTGCCATGATCCCCGGCAGACTGTACATTAACAGTATCCACCTGCTTTTTCAGTTGCGCGGTGTAGTATGCGACTGGTGACTTTTTTAATGTACCGCAGCGCATGGCCATGGCGTAGTTAATTACATCCAGGGCCTCTTGTGAATCAATATCCACCCCGGGGAGATAGGTGTCCCATGTGTGGGTCATTTTCAGGCACTCAAGCCGTAATTTGATACAAGCGTCGGTCAGCTGTGTTTTTTTTTCCTGGCGTACGGCAAGCTCTTCCACGAGATCACTTTTTGTTGTCCCCTCCAGGGCCTCTGCCCCAGTTGGGGCCTTTTCATTTTTCTCCCGAATACCAGGATCGCCAGGCACATCAGGCAAGGTAATGCTGTGCTCCTCCAGTTTTTTGGGTGCAGTATTTTGGGGTTTGAAGGCAGGAATATAGGGGACAACATGTTTCGGCACGGCAGGCAGTATGTCAGCTATATGATCATCGTCGTCAGAATTACGATTCAGGACTTCATGAGCTGCCGCCATCAAGTCTTGCATGAAAGCCTCATAGCCAGGAATAGCCAAAACAGGAAAAGTGGGTCCCATACAACCACCTCATAACCAACCACAGAAACTATTCTCTCCCAGACATTAATTTTGAGAAAAAGTTTCAAAAACGATGTCAGGACTTCTTTTCAGGCAGAGGAGGACCCTGTCAGGCAAAAGTTGAGCCTGGCTCCAGGCTGCATAAATCCAGGCAAGTTTTTGCCGGAAGTGACCCAAGGATATTAATGGATATTAGCTTGTCGGAGCAGGAGAGCAGTGCCGGATGTGAACCGGGGAGCCCTTCCGGGATCGCCTGGCCAATGGCTTGATAATGGTCCACCCAGAACGGCATCAGCTCTCCGGTCGCCATATCCCGGAAACTCATGGGGGTTTCTTCAAACAGGAAAATGCCTTTATTGGCCTGGCGAAACGCATGAACGATTAATTCACTGCAATACCAGCTTTTCTGATGTGCTGCCTGATTCTGGCGATAGTGTGGATCATAGGGTATCGAAAGCTGCTGCTCTGCAAACGTCAGGGCATCAGGAACCAGTGCCGAATAGCTCGATGCCAGCCGACAAACCAGAACGCAGGGTCTGCCATGGTTGTCTGAAACCGAATGGCTGACAAAGTCAGCCAAAGGGGTTTTGTGCACCCGGGGCATTACTGCTTCGATAACCATGCCATCTCCGTCGTAGAGCGCTACATGGTTAATGGCCGCACCGTCCCGACCGGCAAAAAGTCGACTGATAACCCATTCGGCCTCGCCACCTGAGCGCAATTGAAACAGCAGGTCACCTGGCAATAGGTCTTCAGTAATCGTAGTGGCTGGCAGTGCTTTATCCATAATGTATCCAATACATCAACCGGCGAACCTTACAATTTAATAAATCATGCTCAGGAGTATAGAGCCTGTCAGGCCATTTCATTGCGCAACAGGTCAAGTATTTGGCCAGTATCAGGACGAACGCCACGCCAAATAGCAAACTGTTCTGCCGCCTGCTCAACCAGCATACCAAGCCCATCAATGGTTTTACCTGCACCTTGCTCACGGCACCAGCGATTGAAAAGGGTTTCGTCGGCACCGTACATCATGTCGTAACAGCAGGTGTCTTGATCAATAATATGGCCCGGTATGGCTGGCATCTCTCCCTGCAGGCTGGCAGCGGTTCCATTGATCACCAGATCAAAACGACCTTCGATTTCGTCGAATCCACAGGCAGAAATGGCATTATCCCCAAAGTATTCGACCAGCGTATCAGCCTTGCTACGGGTACGGTTGGCTATGACAACCTCAACCGGTTGCCCTGCAAGCAGAGGTTCAAGCACACCTCTCACAGCACCGCCGGCCCCCAGAATAAGTACCCGGGCACCTTTAGTAGTTACCCTGTTATTTGCCAGGTCAGCAACCAAACCAGGCCCATCGGTGTTATCCCCATGAAGCAGGCCATGCTCATCTTGCCACAAGGTGTTTACCGCTCCGGCTTTTTCCGCTCGTGACGTTCTCTTCTGAGCTAACTGCCACGCCTCTTCCTTGAATGGCAAGGTGATACTTAACCCCAGATCACCATTGCCAAAGAATTCATCAATTGCCTGTTTAAAGCCGTCAATGTCAACCAATTGGGCGCTGTAACGCAGATTTTGATCAGTCTGGTCGGCAAACAATGTGTGAATGACCGGTGACTTACTGTGGGCGACAGGGTTCCCCATTACTGCGTACGTGTCTACTGGCCCAGCCATGATTCAGACCCTCTTGGTTTATGCCCAGTTTTTTGGCGTTAAAAATTCTTCATACAGTCGTGCCTCTTCGGTGCCGGGCTCTGGACTCCAGTTGTAGTCCCAGCGCACATAAGGCGGCAGTGACATAAGGATAGACTCTGTACGACCACCGGACTGCAGACCAAACAAAGTCCCCCTGTCGTATACCAGATTGAATTCCACATAACGGCCACGGCGGTAGTGTTGAAAACGCTTGTGTCGCCCAGAGTAAGGCATGGATTTACGACGCTGGACAATTGGTAGATAGGCGTTGATAAAACTGTCGCCCACCGACTGCATAAAATCAAAACTGCGCATGAATGGCCACTCGTTCAGGTCATCGTAGAACAGTCCGCCAATCCCCCGGGGCTCATTGCGGTGTTTCAGGAAGAAGTAGTCATCACACCACTTTTTATAGCGGGGGTAGACATCATCACCAAAGGGTTCGCAGGCCTGTTTGGCCACCTGATGCCAGTGTTGACAGTCCTCTGCAAAACCGTAGTAAGGCGTCAGGTCATAGCCGCCACCAAACCACCAGATCGGTGCTTCTCCTTCCTTATGGGCTATCAGCATCCGAACATTGGCATGGGACGTTGGCACAAATGGATTATCCGGATGGATCACCAGGGAAACCCCCATGGCCTGAAAACGCCTGCCAGCCACGTGCGGTCGATGGGCAGTGGCGCTGGCAGGGAGCTGATCCCCGTTTACATGGGAAAAATTCACACCGGCTTTTTCAAACACCTTGCCCCCTTCAAGCACTCTCGCTTTTCCGCCACCACCACCGGAGCCAAGGTAGTTCCATTGGTCTTCCCTGAAGGAGCCTTCGGTTTCTTCTGCTTCAATCGCTGTGCATATGCGATTCTGCAAATCCAGCAGGTATTGCTTTACAAGTTCAACAGATGGTTCTGACATTCCGGGAACAGCCTTTTATTAACTAAAGGAGCTGTCATTTAACAGCTTCGATATTTCCATGAGCGCTGCCCGAAAAAGACAGGCCACTTGTGTGGATAATGACGCGCACCTCGTATTTATAGCAACCGCCGCAGGGCAGACTATTCTCGAACAGCCTCCTGGCCAGCCCTTACCAGTTTACCCGAACGCAGGTCTTGAATTTTTGATGGTGTTTTCTGTCCTCCGGTTTCACCGGGAACAATGCCATCAAGTAGTGAGCCAAACTCTTCTTCTACATCGCAGAACGTTAACAGCGGGTCCTTACCGGCAAGGTTTGCTGACGTAGACACTATGGGGTGCCCTGTTGCTTCACACATTTTTTTCACCAGTGGATGCGCAGTGATACGAACGGCAACCGTATCAAACTGACCTCTGACCCAGTCAGGTGTCCAGCCAGCAGGGTCTGGAATAAGCCAGGTATAAGGGCCCGGCCAGGTAGACTTCAACCGGGCTCTTTCTGTTGCAGAAAGTGGCTTAAGCAGTGGGGCAAACTGATCCTCTGAAACACCAACCAGAATGACCCCCTTTTCCACCTGCCGCTGTTTGATCGCAAGAATCCTGTAGACAGCCTGCCGGTTCCAGGGGTCACATCCCAACCCCCATACGGCTTCTGTCGGGTAAGCGATGACACCGCCGGTTCGGATTATTTTGGCTGCCTGATCAACATCCATCATGAAAACTTCTCTCAGATAAATCTCCGCCAGGAGGCTGCCGGAAAACAGCGTGCACCGCAAGCCCCCTTTCTGCATTCGCCTGTTGATCCGCCCGAAATCACCACAAGAAAATTAGCCTGGCAAAAAAAGTTCACAAGAAACGGAAACAGGCGTGAAGCCCGAATAGTGTGCGCTGATCGAACAAATCAGCCAAGGCGAATAAAACCACCGGCTGTGGACTCTATTACACCGTCAAGTTCCATTTCCGTGAGCACGACAGAAAGCTCGGCAAAGGGAATTCCGGACAGTGTGCTGATTTGATCCGCACTGACAACGTCAAATCCCATCACTTCAATAACTTTAAGTCGTAAAGGGTCTGTCTCTTTGCGATTGGAAGTCGATGGAGAAAATTCATTCATAACCCTGTGCAGCTGTGGTGCCAGTTCAATCAAGACATCATCAGGGCTTTCCACCAGCACAGCTCCTTCGCGGATCAGTTTATGACAACCCCGACTCAAAGGGTTCAACACAGAACCGGGTATGGCAAACACTTCGCGCCCCTGCTCCGCTGCCAGCCTTGCCGAGATTAAAGAGCCGCTTTCCATTGCCGCTTCAACCACCAGCACCCCAAGGGATAAACCAGACAGAATACGATTCCGGCGGGGAAAGTTGCCGGGAAAGGGTTTCGTTCCCAATGGGTATTCGCTGACGACGGCCCCCTGGCTGGCAATTAATTGATAAAGGTCCTTATTCCGTGGCGGATAAACCTGATCCACACCGGTGCCCAACACGGCCACGGTAGCGCCATAACAACCCAACGCCCCCTGATGAGCCGCCCCATCGATACCCATTGCCATCCCACTGGTAATCACCAGGCCACTTCTTGCCAGGTGTTCACAAAAATCCCGGGCAACCTGACGACCATTTGGTGTAGGCCTGCGACTACCGACAACACCCAGCTGCGGCTCACTGAGTAATTGACTGTTACCAATGACGTAGAGCAACACCGGCGCATCAGGAAGCTCTTTCAGTGCGTTGGGATAGTGATGGGAGTCCGGTGTCACGATGGAATGGGCCTGACTGGCTTGCAGCCATGCCCGGGTCAGGTGCAACTGTTTCTGAATCGATGCGTCTGTGTGGGCATTGACCAGCAAACGGGCCAGTTTCTCTGGAATAATGCCCTTCAGTTCAGTAAACGGGGTAGAAAAAAGCTGGCCGGGATGTTGGAATTTTTCGATAAGCTGGCTGGATTTGATGGGCCCCAGGCCCGGAATAAGGGAAAGCGTTAACCAGGGGAGCAGTTGTAACCAGTCCTTCTGGTCTGTATCAGTGTATATCATTGAATTCTCTTTCCCCGGTTGTGTGGCTTATTCTGTTTATTTACGTGTTGATTAACAGCTCTGCCAAATAAGCCACACCTCCAATGAAACACCCGATAAATCACCCGGGCTGTTTTTGAATAATTTACTATGGTTGTGGGCTCCGGAGGATATAGCCAACTTCAATATCCTCTTTAGCTGATAGCACAATACCATAGCTCATTTTTTCAAAAGGTCGATAAACCATCACTAATCCTATTCTCTCAGATGGCAGCACGACCTGTTCATTGGCCAATGGATCAAAGCCCAGTTGTGTCTTGCGGTAGATAGCCAGGATATCTCCCTGCCTGAGACTCTCCCGGTTTCCCTTGTTAATAACCACCGTATCAAATTTGGAAATCTTTTTTCTATTGCCCAGATTAGCGGTGACTATACCCTCTACTGGCGTAGACGGCGCTCTTGGAAAAAACGTTGTTACCAATCCGCTGGCGTCTTGCTTGACCAGTCGATCGCCGGGTTTGATCTCCATTTTGCTGTCCTGAACGATGATGGAGGCAATTCCTGCCTTGACACGACTCAGGCTGATGGTTCCGACATCCATCCCGATGAGCCCGAGCACCTCGTTGGTTTGTGGGTCAACAATCTGCTCACCACGGCGAACCACATCAAATCGCAGGGTCTGCCCGGCAAAATTTCCCCGCGCGTATATTTTATCGCCGGCCCCCGATGCCAATTTGCCATCTTTCGCAGCAAACACATAAGGCGCGTTATTCAGCTGTCCCTCACTGGCAAATACATGACCACCTTCCAGATAACTTTGCACAGCACCCAGGGGAATCGCCGGGATTGCAGACTCTCCCGGCTTCACCCGGATTTTTGGACTTAATTTAATCGTCCGACCAGAATTTCCACGATTGGCAATCATCAATCTGGGCTGACCATCGATATAAACCAGACTGATCACATCGCCAGGGTAAATCAGATGGGGATTTTTTACTTGGGGGTTAGCAAGCCAGATTTCCGGCCATAGCCAAGGGCTGTCCAGAAAGGTGGTAGATATATCCCACAGGGTATCGCCTTTCTCAACGGTGTACCTGTCGGGTGAGTCTGCCTTTACCGGGCTGTCGTATGCCAGTCCCAGAGAGGACATACAAAGCAGGATTCCTGCCAGAGCAAAGCGTCTCATTGTCGTCCCGATTCCTTGAATGGTTTTTAGTTTAAGTTAGGGTAATGGAAGTTTGGCCAGCTCTGCAGCTTTCGGCCAGGAATCATTGCCACACCAAATTTCCCCGATCGGACCAACAGCGTATCAACCGCTTCAGCCTGTGGGCAATCGGCTCTCATTTAGTTCTCGGCTTTAGTGCCTGATTCTCAAGATCAGGCCATACAAATAGCAATGCATTCTCAGCAATGGGCCAGGAAAAATACAGCTACTATTTGTTTGTTGTAGTTTCTTGTTGTAGTTTCCCGGGCAAGTGTGGGTTGGATCAAGGAGCAACTTTGAAGCAGAAAATCCGGCTGTCTGTGGCAGCGTTATGCTCTGTTGTCAGTTTTTGGTTGATGGCGGCAGCGCCCATCACACACAAGTCACACGGACTTTCACGCTTTGATAACCTTAAATACCCGAAAGGCTTCAGGCACTTCGATTACGTTAACCCTGAGGCTCCCAAGAGAGGCAAACTTAAACTTGCCGCCATTGGTGTGTTTGATACTTTAAACCCATATTCCCGTACCGGAACCCACATCTCCCAAATTTCCCCCCTGCGATTTTTTACTCTGGGCTTTCTGGGGTTGAATGAACCATTGATGACAGGAACCGGTACTTACAGTCCGTCAGGTGATGAAGCCCGGTCTGCTTACGGACTGATTGCCGAATCCGTAGAGTACCCCGACGACAACCTGTGGATAACCTTTAACCTTCATCCCAACGCCCACTTTCATGATGGTCATCCGATTACAGCAGACGACGTTGAGTTCTCCTTTGAGTACCTGCGCTCAAAGGGCCCGATCAAATATCAGCTGCAGCTCAAGCCCATTGAGCGTGTTGAGGTTCTTGACAAGCTCAGCGTTCGCTTTCACTTCAAGAGTTCTGGCAACAGGGATCAACTGTTCTGTGCTGCCGAACTGCCCGTACTGCCTGCTCATTACTGGCAAAACGAGCTTCATGAAAAATCCAGACTGACACCGCCACTGGGCAGTGGACCGTACAAAATCACCCATGTGGAAGGAGGGTCATCGGTCACATTTACCCGAGTCAGGGATTACTGGGGGAAGGATCTGCCGGTGAATCGAGGTAAATACAACTTTGATCAGATCACTCTTTATTTCTACCGGGATCTGACCTCAGCCTTTGAAGCCTTTAAAGCCGGAGAGCTTAGTCTCTATTTCGAACCCCTTGCCAAAAACTGGGCCAAAGCCTACAACTTTCCCGATATCACCTCTGGCAAAGTGATAAAGGCCGAGATTCCAAATAAAAGGATTATTGGCAGTCCAATGATCGTGTTCAACACCCGCAGGGCACCGTTTAATGATATTCGGGTAAGAGAAGCGATTAGTTATCTGCTGGATTTTGAGTGGAGTAACCGAACGCTGTTTGAAAACGCCTATACCCGGGCCAACAGTTACTTTCCAAACTCCCTGTATGCCGCTTCAGGTATACCTTCTTCCCATGAACAGGCGCTGTTGGAACCGTTTCGTACACAACTGCCGCAAGCCCTGTTCCAGCAGCCGTTCTTATCCTCAAAAACCCGCGGTGATGGTTCCATAAGGACCCAACAGCAACAGGCGCTCACCCTGCTTGGTGAAGCAGGATGGCAGCTCAAGGGAGGCAAGCTGGTCAACCGCAGGCAAGAACCGCTGGCATTTGAGCTGATTACCTCCAGTCACCTGTCGGACAGGCTGATCCTGCCGTTTAAAAAAAACCTGGCCAGCATTGGTATTGAGCTGCAATACCGGGTCATCGACACCAGTAACTATCTACAACGAGTGCGAACGCTGGATTTCGATACCATTGGCAATGCCTATCCCTTGGGACTCTCATTGGGCAGCGAACTTTTCAGGTACTTCCACTCCGGTAATGCGGATATACCCGATACCCAGAATCTGGCCGGGATCAAAAACCCTGTGATCGATGCACTGCTGGAGAAAATACCAAAGGCCGAAAGCCAGGAAGCACTGGAAACCATTATTCACAGTCTGGACCGGGTACTGCTCTGGAATCACTACGGTATTCCGCTGTGGTACTTTGGCAAAGTCAGAGTTGCCCACCAGAACAATATCAAGCGACCGGCTATGGCCACAGATTACCCCATGATCATCAATACCTGGTGGCAGGCTGAACCAGGAGGGTCTCAGTGAATAGACTGCCCTACTGCGGCGACAGCAAATTAATCTAAAAATC
>NZ_JAHHPO010000209.1 GCF_024606365.1 Endozoicomonas sp. ONNA2 | reverse complement strand
TGGTACTTCCATCTAAAAAAATCTTGCTGTATAAAGTTCATCGAATTGAACATCTTTATTCCTGAGTAGGAAGTTCTATCAAGACCAAGGAGTCGCAGAGTAAATGAATATTTTTGAAGAAGTGCTGCATCGTCTCAGCAGCAAAACCCGTATTCGCCAACTGTTTAAAGATGTACATGCTGAAGACCTGGAGCGTATCATTTTCCGTCTGAATGATGTGCTGACTGAGAAGCAGGAGGCTCGTGCCAAGGACGAAGAAAAGCGTAAGAAAAAGCAGGAAAGTATTGAGGCCATCAAGCAGATTATGGCTGACCGCGGCGTTTCCATGAATGATCTGGGCGTGGGTAATCTGGAACTGGAAGAGTCAGCACAAAAGCGTCGCAGAAATATTCAAAAGTACACGTTTGAATACGAGAACGAAGCGGGTGAGCGCGTTAAGTGGGAAGGTGCCACCACTGGCCGTCTGCCACGTGATTTCCAGGCTTACCTGGAGCGTACTGGCAAGAAGCGCCTGGATTGCGCCTTGGAACAGATAGAAGAGTAAGCTTTATTGGTTCAGTAAAAAAAGGGTCTTTCAGACCCTTTTTTATTTTCATGAGTTTCTTTTGGTTTTTATACTTCGACGACGCTGGCTTGATTAATTCTCGATAAGGGAAAGTGACAGATAAAACGGCTGCCTTTTCCCGGATGACTACTGATAGTTATACGACCTTCATGCCTTAATAAAACATGCTTGGCAATCGCCAGTCCAAGACCGGTTCCCCCTGTTGCATGGCTGCGGCTTTTATCCACCCGGTAAAAACGTTCGGTCAGCCTTGGGATGTGAACAGGGTCAATGCCAACACCATTGTCCTGAACCATCAGATGTCCACCATCCTGATCCTGCCACCACTTCACCTGTACCTTTCCCCCACAGGGGCTATAGCGTATGGCGTTATAAACCAGATTGGAAAAGGCACTGCGCAGCTCCATTGCATCACCGGTTAATGAGGCATCGTCTTCGCATTCCAGCTGTAACTGGTGCTGATTTTCGCCGCTCAATGCCCTGGCGTCGTTAACAATACCACTAAGCAGAGGCTTCAGCTTGACGGACTGGCTGATTCTGTCCGGTTCCGTCGCTTCAAGGCGTGAAAGTAACAAAAGATCCTCAATCAGTCGCTGCATTCTCGCTGCCTGCTCCTGCATTTGACCAAGGGCTCGCTTAAAGATGGGCGGTGTATCCGGCTGCATTGCCATGCCATCCTCCATGGTCTCCAGATAACCGGAAATGACGGTCAGTGGCGTTCTCAATTCATGGGAAACATTGGCAACAAAATCGGTTCTCATGATTTCAAGTTGATGCAACCGACTGATATCCCTGACCAATAGCAGTCGATCACCCTGGCCATAAACGGTAATGGCTATTTGCAGTTGACGGCTCTCGTGAACAGGGGAAACAATCTTGATTGGCTCTTTGCCGTGGCTATTGTCCATATAGCGGGCAAATCTGGGGTTTCTGACCAGATTGGTCAGGGGCTGCCCCTGGTCATCGGGCATTTGCAGGCCCAATAACTCGCCAGCGGCACGGTTCCACCACTCAAGGGAGCCATTGGGGTCAGTCATAACGATTCCGTCGTTTAATGCTGCCGTTGACTCCTGCATTCGTTCTATCACGCTGGCAAGCCGCTGTTTTGAGCGGCTGTGTTTGCGCTGTATTCGATAAATACCGTCAAAGATCTCACCCCATAGGCCTGAGCTTTCCGGGGGAGGCAGTTCTTTGTGGGCAGCCGCATTAATCCATATAAGCAAACGGTGAAGCTGATAGTGGCTCCACAGAAGGTAGAATAGTGTGGCAATAAACAGCCCCGGAAAAATCTGGTCAAACAGCCAGCCTGCAAACAGTCCCATGGCAAGAATTGACACTATTCGACGTGTAAACCGGGATTGGATAGGGGAAGTCACAGGTAATTCCGGAGTTTGTTTGGCTGATGGTGATTGAACCAGTAAATAATGGAGACATCCGATGATGCAGTTAACAACGTCTCTGAAGCCATTTTCAGACATTCTATGCTTTGGTAGAAAAACGGTAGCCAGTACCCCTGACGGTCTGAACATAATGCTCATAGCCACTGCCCAGCGCTTTGCGCAGGCGGCGAATATGGACATCCACCGTTCTCTCTTCAACATATACATTGCCACCCCAGACCTGATCAAGCAATTGCCCACGGGAATAGGCACGCTCCTGGTGAGTCAGGAAGAACTC
>NZ_JAHHPO010000208.1 GCF_024606365.1 Endozoicomonas sp. ONNA2 | reverse complement strand
ACTATCTGGAATTCGATGATATCCGCCAGGTAAATGCAACCTGTCTGACATTTCGGGAAGTGGTTAAGGAGTTCAATTATATTCAGGAACTGTCTTATTTTGCCCGACTTCCCCGAAGCTTTCGGGAACAGTACCAGCAAACTGCCCCGCAGCAGAAAAAAAGCCTGCACTTGCACCCATTTACCAATTCAGCACCACACAACGACAGAGTGATATCGTTCAGAAACAGGATAATAAAGAACCTCCCGCAGATGTCTGCACTGCTGTGCCTTGCCAGCCTGAGGAAGATGGAAACATGCCCGGCCTACCATCCGGTCAAGCGATATAAAGTCACGCTCCCTTCCTTTGAACCAAGGTATCTGAATTCTGACAAGACTACTCATGATGTTTGCTTCAGCCCGTCCAATCGTCATCTGTTGTTTTATGGTAGCTGTTTGAGCGACTCCCGAATGCTGGCCAGGGATGATCAGGGACAATGGGCACAAGAGCACCTGAATTGGTCCGATAACAGCAGCAGTCGGGTGATTACCAGGGCACTTTTCAGTGCTTGCACAAATCGCCTGTTCACCTGCAGCAGGGAGGGTTACGTTAATACCTTGCAGCCTGCTCACCGCTGTTGGAACGATGTCAGCAAGGTACCCTTGTCGGATCAGGCGGTCCAATTCAGCCCTTCAGGAAAATATATGGCGACCTTCAGCAGGAACTATCCGGTCATCGTCTGGCGCATGGACAAAAATAATGATTGGCTGAAAATGGAGATTTGCGGCCTCTCCCCTGGAGTAATAACTTGTGAAGTCCTGTTCAGTCCATCGGAGCAGCATCTGGCACTGCAAGGGTGGAATGAATTAACCATGTTATCCCTGAATGATCGTGGCGTTTGGTCAGCGCAGTTAATACTAGAAAAATACCATCCTATGGAGTATGCCAGATTCAGCCCAGTAGCGGATCAGCTTCTGGTCGGTATTTCCCTGACTCCTGTCAGTCCCGGACGGGTCTCAATTTTCAGCCCGGAACCATCGGGGAAATGGCAAGAG
>NZ_JAHHPO010000207.1 GCF_024606365.1 Endozoicomonas sp. ONNA2 | reverse complement strand
CACCGCACGACTGCATGGATGCAGGAGCCAGAGCAACGCAGGAGCAGTTGCCGCGCAGGGCAGTCTATTCTCGGGCAGCCTCCTGGTTTAAACGGTTCAATTCTGCTTGCATTAAACCGCTCCATTCCTCGAGTACTTTATGTCTTTTTTCGTTGTCCTCAATACCGCGTCTTGTATAGCCTACCCACAAGGACTCCTGTATGTCCTCAATACTCATTGACTCTTTATCTTTTTCAAACCCTTCGAGTTTAAGTTTGTCCTCTGCCATTGACTTACTAATTTTCTGTTTTTCCTGGTCAAACAGACTCAGATAATTTTGGTAACTTTCTCTTATTGTTTTGATATGACCTTCACGATTTTGCCCTGAAGAGGTACGGGCGAGCAGGCTCTGGTAGAGCGGATCGGACGATGCCAACCCTTTTTCATCCAGTTTTTTTTGCAATGTTTCCAGCGCCGAAACTGGTAAACTTGCGACCATGTCTACCCTTTTCAAATATTCAGGTAAACCCTGCTTCATACGCTGAGAGTCCTCCATGTCTGAAGAGTGGCCCATCCGGGACTCTGGGGTACTCAGAACGTCCCGGACAACTTTGTCACAGGCAGGGGTATTGACTAAAAGTTTAATTTTTTGGCTGGTCAACCACTGATCAGCCTGCGCTCTGGAATCTTCATATCCGACAGGTAACTCTGCCAGCAAACGATCGATGTCACTGAGACGGTCAACAGAATTTTCAGCTTCTTTCGGTATTTTTTGTTCCAGATAACTTTCAAACAGTCTTTTACCCAGACTTGTTTTAAGCTCAAACTGGTTCAACTTCACACATTCAAGAAATTCTTCATCGGATGCTGGCGACTGCAGTAACAGCAAGGCCTGTCCCACAGTGATTTCTCTGTCCGTCAATGATTTATCAGAATATTCACAAATCAAATCAACCGCTTTCTGTTTCTGCTGGCCATGGATAGAGGCTGTTTCTTCGCCAGAGGTTAATTGTTTGACAGTTCGCGTCACCCAGCTGACTTTTGGCACATCGGATTTCAGCTGATGGCCACCACTTAACCTCACTGGATTATGGACACCCCCATTATTGGCAAGATGCTGCAGCGTCTGACGCACTTGTTCAAGGGAGGGTTTAGAAGGCATTGAAAATCCTCTGTCAATTCTGAAAAAGCCACTCAAAAAAATAACTTCGGCAATGCTGATGCCTTTTTTAGTTTCCATTCAAATACACCAATCCCCGGGCCACAATGGCATGATGTGCTGGCATGATGTGCTTAAAATTTACCAAAATTTCATCAACTCTTTTGCAAACTCTGGAAAGCTACCCTATTTTAAATTTGTCTTTTATAAATAGGGTAATATGGTCGTGAATCGCATTAACCTGTCTGATATCAGTTATATTAAATATAACCTTTATGCATTTATTTTTTTATTACCAGCATTTTGTCTGTTATTAATATCCCCATTGACACATGCCTTATATGATAATTTCGAGAATCCTGCCTTTGAAATGCTCAGAGGCAAGGTATTGTTTCAATCGACAACAGCTGATCGCCTGCCAGCAGGTGAACTGCTAAAATTAAGGCTTTCACAGCTTGATGAGCATTTGACAGCCCAATACAACAGCATAAAGAATCCCGCAATGACTGCTTTTTATGAGTCAGTATTCGGAGAAAGCAGCCATTATGGCATGAAAAGTCCTGAAGCCCTGGTAGATTTGATAGCCCATGAATCCAGTACCAACTCTGATACAAGCATTGGCCAGGTATCCAACATCTTTGAACAGCTACTGATTTATCTGGCTCCCTACATTAAACCTTCCCTTGAGGATTATTCAGAAATTGAGCTGACAAGTGGTATGTGCATCAAACAGCACTATGATCGAATATATGACCAGATGCAAAAAGATGAGATAGTGGCCACCATCAATTCGGATATGAACCCGCCGTTAGCCATTATCTCACCGGAGTCAGCAGCCTATCTTATGAAATCGCCTGCCGACGTATTCTTTACCAAGCAGTCACGTTCCAACAAGCTGCCTCTTGGTAAAGAAGGTTTCGAAGGGATTGCCAAACTGGCAATTGTTCTTATCGCAGATTATCTGAACGTTTATAAAAAACAGCTGGAAAGCATCCCATCGTCAGGTAACCAATGGCTCGAATACGAAAAGGTCTCTGCCAACCTTCACACCGTCTTGTCACATTACCGGACTTTTTTCAGAGACTTGATACCTTACTTGCCAGAAGATCTTGCTAACTCAGAACAAATCATGAAATTTTCAGCATTGCTGAAAGAGGATATTTTTGCCAAAAGAAGAGACGCATACCCTGACTTCGAAGCAGACTATCATTTTTACACATTATCTCTCGCTTACCTGGTAAAAATAGGTGATTTATTCAACGTTTCTCCCGCTGCTTTTTCTCATCTTACCCAACTCAGTTTCTCGCCGGATTCTTGCTACGGTTGTGATACCATTGGTGATTATTTTGCTCATCAACGATCATCACATACTAAAAATGAAGAAGATTTAAAAAATGCTATTCATAAAGCTTTCAATAATAAACGATTGCAAAATTTTGCGGCTCTCAGGATGATTTTTAACCGGATGCGAGCACAAACCAGTCAAGAAACGAATCAACTCAAATCTGAATGGACCGGAATTAGTGATGAGATTGATGGCATGCGACAAATTATGGTTGAAATGCTGAACAGGCTGGAGAACATGAAACCTGCAATAAAAAGTCTGAATACCAGACTGCAACGGGTTCATGAGAAATATGAGAATACGGAGCAGTGCCTTGATAATCTGGAAAGTAATCAGATATAGAAATAACCCATCCGATTACACTTTAACCTGAAGGGCTTTTATATCACTCCCACATTCAAATGTAGGAGTGATATAATTTATTGAAAACTTGCCATGGGTTTTATCTCTTTTCTCAGGTGTTAATGCTTGTCAATGACCAGTTCTGTGTAGCCTGTGCATGGATCGAAGGCTCTTGAGAACGCCAGTTGTAGATAACTGTGAATAACCACCTCCGCCGTGCTATCAACAATATTGCCTTCCAAAAGGTGTCCTCCAAAAACATGTCCTTTACCATCGGCTACAGCCATGTGGATATGCTGATGATCGGGTGTCAATGTTCCCATTATAGAGACAATTTCAAAAGGGCCGCCGACGGCTAATGTAGTTTCGGCACCGGCAAGACGAAGGTTTATTTTGGACAGGCTGCCAACACAAGAGACCAGGGAACCTGCAGAAATCCGGTACTTATTAACCAGTTCTTGTACAGCTATTTTCAGGTCAGCGCCTTGGGTAAGGCGGTTTGCTATTACGGAAATACTCATGGATTTATGCGACTTGTCGGGAATTCATTTGCATGGGTACATTCAATCTGTTCACCAGGAAGTTCAGCAACACACCATACATGGGCAGGAAGAACAGCATGCTGATGACCAGTTTATAGCCGTAGTCGACCAAGGCAATTTCCATCCAGTGTGCCGCCATGAATGGGTCTGATGAACCGGCAAAGGCCAGGCTAAAAAAACTCAGGGTATCCATCAGGTTGCCAGCAATGGTCGAACAGGCCGGTGCTACCCACCAAAGGGCATGTTGACGTAATCGATTGAAAACGGTGATATCCAGAATCTGGCCAATCAGGTACGCAGAAAAGCTGGCAACGGCAATTCTGGCAACAAAGGCATTCAAGCTGGCCAGTCCGGTTTCATCCACGAACAGGACGGACACGAGACAGGAGATCAGCAGGGCCGGGAACATGGCGGAAAATATGATTTTCCGGGCCAGCTCAGATCCGTAGATTCTTACAGTCAGATCTGTAGCCAGAAAAACAAACGGAAAGGTAAAATGCTCCCCACGTGGTATGCATACCAAAGAATTGAAACGGTATCTGTACCAGATAGTTACTGGCAGTGATGGTCGCGATATGAAATAGCGATAATAGCAGCAGAATGTTGAGTCGGCGATTGCTGATTTGCATTGCAAGTCCTTTTTTGTTGAGGTAAGGGAACTCCGGCGCGTTACCAATAATTCAAGTTAGAGCCATTAAAAATGAGCCGTATTCTATCGGGATTGACCACGTCGGACCAAGTCATAATTTTTGCCAGCGGATGAGGTTATTTTGATGCAGGCTGACGATTTGTCTGAAGCATCTGCATGGGATCGGCCTCTTTGACATTGGTGTTAAAGCAATTCCATGGGCAGCCTGAGAAAACTGTGCTATTTTCCCAGCCACATAATAACAACAATGGAGTAGCATCAATGTTGATCTGGTTAAGGAGAGGCTTTTTTCTCCTTGTCTCAATATCCTTGCTGACCATCCTTACAGCTTTTGTTCTTCTTCGCCAGAGTCTTCCCCTGCTCGAAGGTGAGGTGCAGGTTGCCTTTCTTAATGCCTCGGTTACGATTGAGCGAGATGCTCAGGGCATTCCCCTGATATCCGGCAATAGTCGTACAGATATTGCCTTTGCTACCGGTTATCTCCATGCCCAGGATCGATTTTTTCAGATGGATTTGAATCGGCGCAACTCTGCAGGTGAACTGTCTGAACTGGTAGGCGAACTGGCGCTGGATCACGATAAACGACAGAGAAAACATCGTTTCCGCAAGGTTGCCCGGCAGGCGGTGGAGATTATGACCGCTGAGCATCGGGCCCTTCTGAATGCCTATACCGATGGAGTCAATCATGGCTTGCAAGACCTTGGACAGAAGCCTTTTGAATACCTGCTGCTGGGTGTGGAGCCTGAGCCCTGGAAAAATGAAGACGGTTATCTGTCGATTTTCAGCATGTACATGGATCTCAATGATGATGAAGTGAAACTGGATAACCTGAAAGGCTTCCTCAGCCGTGTAACCGCACCGGCTGTTATTGATTTTCTCTCGCCACTGAAAACCCGCTGGGATTCACCGATGCAGCCTGGTGAGTTGCCGGATGTACCGACCCCGGGGGCAGATCTTGTTGACCTGCGTAGCAAAGAGGCAGAGTTCTATGCCAATCTGGGTGGAACTACCCTGGAAGACAGCCTCATCGGCAGTAATAACTGGGCAGTATCCGGGGAGTTAACAGACCATGGTGGAGCCATCATTCAAGATGATATGCACTTGAGCCATCGTGTGCCCACAATCTGGTATCGGGCTTCCTTGAGTTATCCACACCCGGACGAACCACACGACAGGGTCAATATTACCGGAGTCACATTACCGGGTACGCCGTTTATTGTGGTTGGCAGCAATACTCACATCGCCTGGGGTTTTACCAATACTGCCGGTGACTGGGTTGATTTGGTGGAGCTGGATATCGATGCTGGCCAGTACATGACCAATGATGGTCCAACCCCCCTTGAACGTTGGACTGAAACCATCAATATCAAAGGTCAGGAACCGGTCGTCGTGGAATATTCAGGCACCCACTGGGGGCCGGTGGTTGGTTCAACCTACGACAATACGCAATACGCCCTGCGCTGGACTGCGCACCGTCCTGAGGCAACCAATGTTCATCTGGTGAGCCTGGAAGTTGCCCGTAATGTAGAACAGGCCATGGCCATTGCCAACCGCAGCGGAATTCCACCCCAGAACTTTACCGTGGGTGACCGTGAAGGCAATATCGCCTGGACCGTTGCCGGACAGATTCCAAACCGATCAGGTATTGATTCTACTTACCCACTGCCCTGGCAGCAGGCTGATGATAATTGGGATGGTTGGCTAGCTGATGTGCATTATCCACGGGTACATAATCCTGTGGGTCAACGAGTTTGGACTGCCAATGCCCGTATTGTCAGTGGCGCAGACTACGACAAGATAGGCAATGGGGGTTATGCCCTCGGACCCAGGCAGATACAGATTCGTGATGCGTTGATGGCGCTTGAGCGCGCTGATGAACAGGCTTTGCTGGAGATTGCCCTGGACCATCGCGCGCTCTATATGGATAACTGGCGGCGGCTGTTGCTGGATACCCTCACTGACGATGTGATGGCAGGCAACCTTTCCCGGCTGACGTTTTATCATTATGTACAGAATTGGTCTGGCAAGGCTGCGACTGACGATGTGGGTTACCGTTTGGTCCGTGAGTATAAAGATGCTCTTGAACTCAAAATCATGTCGTCACTGGGGCGTTATTTCTTGTCCCTTTCGCCAGAAGCCAGGGACGATGTAGAAGATGGCTTTATGCAGAAGTTGAATCACGAAAGCGAGATGATATGGCGTCTTCTGGATGAGCGTCCAATACATTGGCTGAGTCCTCAGTACAAAAATTGGGATGAGTTGCTGATCGAAACCGTGGATCAGGTGGTGAGTGATCTCGGTGGCGAAGATCAGTTGGCCACGGCCACCTGGGGGCAGAGAAACACGGCTGATATTCGTCACCCATTAAGTGGTGTCATACCTGTCTTTGGCAAACTGCTGGAGATGTCCGCTGTACCCCTCTTGGGGGATATCTGGATGCCCAGGGCGCAACGTGCGGATCAGGGTGTTTCACAACGGATGGTGGTTTCACCCGGGCGTGAAGATAAAGCTATATTCCATATGCCCGGTGGTCAGAGTGGTCACCCGCTCTCGCCTTTCTTTACTGCAGGCTATATGGATTGGGTGGAAGGCAAGGCCAGTCCGTTCCTGCCGGGTGATGCAAGGTATACCCTGATTCTGACGCCTTGAATCTTCCCGGGCTGTATGGGTCTTTCCAGTGAAGTGAAAGACCCATCAGCAGTGACTGGCGATCAGCTTTTCCCGGGGAGCATAGGTTTTCTGCACATACTCCTCGATCAGTTTTTTATAGTCTTCAGCGATATTCTCGCCTTTCAATGTGGTGAATTTTTCGCCGTCAATAAATACCGGAGCAGAGGGTGCCTCACCGGTACCGGGCAGGCTGATACCGATATTGGCATGCTTGCTTTCCCCCGGACCATTCACCACACAGCCCATCACGGCCACTTTCATGTTCTCCACACCGACATACTGGTGGCGCCAGTTCACCATCCTGCTGCGCAGGAAGCCATCCACTTCATCGGTCAGAACCCGGAAGAAGGTGCTGGTGGTACGGCCACAGCCAGGGCAGGCGGTCACTTCCGGAGCAAAGCTGCGAACGTCGAGGGCCTGAAGGATCTGCTGGGAGACAATCACCTCTTTATCGCGGGAGGCACCGGGTTCTGGTGTCAGGGAAGTCCGGATAGTGTTGCCAATACCGTGTTGCAGAAGAATGCCCATGGCGACACTGGATGCCACAATGCCCTTGCTGCCCATGCCGGCTTCGGTCAAGCCAAGGTGCAAGGCGTATTCACAGCGATCGGCCAGCATCTGATAGACGCTGACCAGATCCTGTACCCGGGAAACCTTGCAGGAGATAACGATTTTGTTCGCTCCAAGGCCACGTTTAACCGCCGCGTCGGCACTGGTCAGAGAGGACAGCACCAGGGCTTCATGGAGGATTTCCTGTGAAGATTTCGGGTTGTCGGATCGGGCATTCTCATCCATCAGCCGGGTAGAGAGTTCCTGGTCGAGGCTGCCCCAGTTAACGCCGATACGCACCGGTTTATCGTATTTGATGGCAACGTCAATCATGGCGTTGAAGCGGTCATCCTTCTTCTCGCCAAAGCCGACATTGCCAGGATTGATTCGGTACTTGTGCAGCAGTCTGGCGGTTTCATCGTATTTGGTCAGCAGGAGGTGGCCGTTGTAATGGAAGTCCCCGACGATAGGCACATTGCAGTTGTGTTTGGCCAGGCCCTCATAGATTGCCGGAATAGCGGCCGCTGCTTCTTCAGTATTCACCGTTACGCGAACGATTTCAGAGCCAGCATCCGCCAGCAGGCGGATCTGGTCGATGGTTTTCTGGACATCCGCAGTATCAGTGTCCGTCATTGACTGAACCACGATGGGAGCATCACCGCCAATGGTGACGTGTCCAACCTGAACAGCATGGGTTTTATGACGCCTGTCCATAAACGTTGTTCTCCAGGAAATAAAAATCAGAACTAATCAGTGTAACAGAACCTGCAGATTTTTCATGAGCGAAAACCGAAGGGCCCTGTCATGGTTGCCCCTGCTCTCTCTGGGCAATGATTGTTGCCCCCTGAAGATTGAGACTGAGCGAAGCCATCTCCTGAGATGAGAGCATGCGTGCAGGCTGGTTTTCCAGCAGGCTGTAGATCACGCGATAAGCCAGAACATTCTGGACGTATTTGCGGGTTTCATCATAGGGGATGGTCTCAATCCAGATATCCAGTGGCAAATGACCTCTTTGTTTTAACCAGCGTCTTACAGGGGTACTTCCGGCATTGTAGGCTGCTGTTGCCAGAATTCGACTGTTTTCAAAACGCCTGGACAACCAGGACAGATGGGTAGTTCCAAGAGCAATGTTCATTTCTGGTTGAAAGAGTTCTGACTTCCTTCGGTACGGTATGCCCGCCTGTTTGGCCGCCTGTTTTGCGGTTGCCGGCATCAGCTGCATTAACCCCATTGCGCCAGCGCTGGAACGCGCCATGGGGTGGAAGGCACTTTCCTGGCGAGCAATGGCCAGAACCCAGGGGTAATCCAACTCACGTTTTTCTGCCTGCTCACTGAAAATCTCGGCATCCGGTGTCGGGAAGCGAAGGTTAAGGTCGTCCCAGAGCGTCGCCCGGGCAGCGGCCATAATCGCCTGGTGGTGCCATTCCCATTGATGGGCCAGATAGGGGATTAACTGCTTCTGGGTTTTATCCAGGCTTGGCGTTATCCGGTTAAGCTCCATTTGGGCGTTATAAAGGCGGCCATGGTGAAGCCACTCACGAATGCGCCTGAAGCCCGGGTAATATTGCTTGAGCTTGCGCAGATCCTGCTGGCGAATGGCTTTGTGCTGGTGGTTAAGTTGAAAGGGTTGGCCTTTCAGGTCTGCCACCAAAAAAGCGTAAAAGTTCCGTTCCTGGCCAAGCGCTCTGAGCGTCGGCGTTTTCAGCAGTGAAGGGTTATCCGGAAAAGGCATCCCTACGACCCGGTAACTTGCCTCCTGAAACTTGAGCAGAGCGACTTCGCCCCAATAGCGCCACCGGCTGTCGCTGCGGATAGCCTCTGGCAGGCGTTCTATCAGTATCAGGACACTTTCCCAGTCCTGATCCACCAGGGCCAGTCTGATTCGCCACTCAGTGACCTTGGGGTACTGAAAGTCGGGATCAATACTGGCAATGATTGCTTCGGCGTTATCAACAAAGTTCTTGGCAGCTTTCATGGCAATTCTCTGGTCGATAACGGATCGCTGGCGGGCAGAAAACGGGTGGTTGTTGCGCATTTGCAACCAGGTACTGACAGCCAGGTCCAGGTCTTTGGCAATCAGTTTCTTGATGCCATGAATCATAATGATCCGCTGATGTTCCAGGTCACCATTAAACCGGGCGGTATGAAGCAGTTCGGGCTGTTTGTTCACCTCCCAGAACAGTTTTGTTGATACCTTGAAAGCAGTATCTTTAATTGACTTGTCCAGATAGCGGGCAAGGGACAGGTTGTTTTGCTCTGCGGCCATCCAGAAGCGGGCAAGAATCAGGCTTTGAGTGAGTTCCCCGGAGGCTGTCCAGCTTTCGAACAGTGGATCGCAGGCCTTGTGTTGTGATTTGCCTTTCAGCCAGAGGCCTTTTGCTTCCTGCCAGGCCTGCTCGGTCAGTCCCAGTTTTTGCAGGGCTACGCCTTTCAGGCACTGATAGCGGCCACCATCATCCTGCTGATAGGCCGCGAGATAGGCTGTCCAGCGTTCTTCACCGGCCAGGTACCGCAGCCATTTGTACTGGAGTTGGCTGGTTTGAGGTAAATCAGGGTATTGGTCGGCAAACTGGTCAATATCGCTCTGATTCATACGACTGAGATTGTCTGCCAGGTGGAGATACTCAAGGTAGGGAGCCAAGGGGTAATCACTGAGTTCCGATCGATAATTCTCATAAAGCTGATAATCACCGGTCTTCAGCGCTTTTTCAACATGCTTGAACAGCATCTGCTGCCGTTCTGACACGTTAGCCAGGCTGTCTTGCGGGAGCAACAGTGGTGTGGTCAATAAAAAAAGCAGTAAGCAATGAGATAACTTGTTCAACATAACAAAAGCTTTAATCTCGATGATCCCTGTTAGTGTGATAAAAACGCTGCCAATTAGCCGTGAGTCGTTCACTATAGAAAAGCAATAATGAAAGTCTGGTGAACGTCGAATGGCAACTCTTTATACATTATCTATATACATTATCTTTATACATTCCCTTCATACAATTGTTATATTTTGTTGGCTTATAACAGTCAATCGGCAGATTGATAACAGGGTAGAGTTTTCAGCAGCAAGAGATATTTTTTGATGTCATGGAGCAATAATGATTCGTTTGTGTTCTATCAATGAACTGCAGGATCCCGGTAGCAAAGGCTTTCGTAATGAACGTGGGCATATCTTTGCAGTGCGCAAGGGCGATCAGGTATACGTCTATCTAAACAGTTGCCCGCACTTTGGTATTAATCTCGAGTGGCAACCAGATCAGTTTCTGGATTCTGAAAAGCGGCTGATACAGTGCGCTAACCACGGCGCCCAGTTTCTCATTGAAACGGGAGAGTGTATTGCCGGGCCATGTCCGGGGGATATGCTGACTGCCCTGGAGTGCGAAGTCATTGAGCATGTTGTCTACGTGAAATAGCGTCTGCATTTTTACAGACTCTGCCCGTTACCCGCAAGAGCTTGCCCTTTTGCAGGTGGTATAAGCCCAAGACACCAGAATTGAAGCCGGGAGGCAATAGATTACTCTGGTGCAGAAGAGCACCAATACTTATCCGTTGGTTATCACGGAAGAGCCAGGCTGAACTAATTTCACCAAAAACGCGTGATGTCACTTGGCTCTGTCTGTTTAGTTCCTAATTGGAATTTGTCGACAAAAGTGCTGTTCCAATGTGCCGTCAGCCGAGTTTACGATTTCATAAGTACATGATGTTTCGTACAGCACATCTTCATTGGTGTCGGCCAAATTGGTGTCGGCCAAAGGTTGCAGGAAACTGTATGCAAAAACGCTTGCGTTTGTTGCCAGTGTCACCAATGTTTTGGCAGATACGTTTTCGCCTTCCTGGAAGCATTGCACCAGACCCAAGGTGGTTCCTACGGCACCAGCAATCGTCATTACAGCGCGGGCTCGCCACCTGGGCAGGTCACCTGCAGCTGTATTGGCAATGAAAGCAGACCTCAGACCAACCACTGCCAAACCTGTTGCCAGTTTGCCTATATTCATGATGATTTTTCTCATGTGGTTAATGTCACTCGATTGGACAATCGGGCATAGAGAAGGTTCCTTAGTTCAAGTGTTTTATGCCTTCAGGAGCTGTCCTGAATTACTTCGACATTTTCAGGAGGCTGTCCGGGAATAGATTACTCTGGTACAGAAAAGCACTACTAATGATTCACGTCGGAACCAAAGGATGAGTTTGTATAACAGAGCCAGGCTGAACGAATTTCACCAAAAATGCGTGATGTCACCCGGCCCTGTCTGTTTAAAACCTATTATGATGAATGGGTTGACATTTCCGCCCGACCAATGTGCCATCAGCCAAGAATTGAGGAATACATTTTATTTCGCCCGACATGGAATTGTTGTCGGTCAAAGGTTGCAGGTAACTGTATACAAGAACGCTAGCGTTTGTTGCCAGTGTCGCCAATGTTTTGGTGGATACGTTTGGGCCTTCATTGAGGCATTGCAGCAGGCCCAAGGTGGTTCCTACGGAACCAGCAATCGCCATTACAGCGCGGGCTTGCCACTTGGCCATGTTACCTGCATCTGTATTGACAGTGACAGCAGCCATCAGACCAGCCCCTGCCAAACCTGTTGCCATATTGCCTATATTCATGATGATTTCTCCAATGTGGTTAATGACACTCGATTTGACAATCGGGCATAGAGAAAGTTCGTTAGCCCAAGTGTTTTATGCCTTTAGGAGCTACCCTCAAATAACTTCGACATTTCTACAGACGCTACCCGCAGCCCGCTTACCGAAAAGCTGAAACCACTTGTGCTTTTGCGGGCAGCGACATTTTCCCGGACTGAATAAAATCATGAAGTTATTTCGGGACAATTCCTTAGTCGAAACCAATATACTTCACCCACAGTGTGTCATACATATCACCATCATATTTTTCTACTATCAGTTCCAGCACCTCAGCATCATCAAGATAGGGACTGCATTTCGGGCTTATCAGGTCACCATAAATGAATAACTCCCTCAGACACTCATTGGGCATACCAAAACGACCATTTTTTTTGGCAGTCTGGTCATTGGTAACTTCAGCCCAGGGTTGCAGGTAACTGTATGCAAGAATGCAAGCGTTCGTTGCCAGTGTCGCCAATGTTCTGGAGGATACGTTTCTGCCTTCGAGCAAGCACTGCACCAGACTCAAGCCGGTGCCTGCTGCACTGGCAAGAGCCATGACAGTTCGAGCTTGCCACTTGGCCAGGCAATCCACGCCAGTATTGAGCTTGACGGCAGCTGCCAGACCAACCCCAGCCATACCTGTTGCTATAGAACTGACATTCATGAAATCGCCCATTCTGTTAATGACACAGGATCGGACATTCATTCGCAGTAAAAGTTCCATGGTAATTGTCCCGAAATAACACCGACATTTTTTGCTTATGGAGCCCTCTGCACAGGCAAGAAGGGAAATAAATATTGAAATTATTCAGGGACAACTACTTAACCCAAATATTTTTTACAACATATTTTTACAACAACAGGGCTGCATGCCGAACAGCCTTTTTATAGTGCTGGAGGCTGTCCGGTAATAGACTGTCTTACGCGGCAACTGCTCCTGTTGGCTGGCTCCAGCATCCATGTGCGAGATTGGGTGCAGCTTATGAAATATCCAGGTTAGCGGGCCTGAATGGATTTTTTTTACACAATTAGGAGTCGTCTAAAAATAACTTTCCCATTTTAAACTCAGTGTTCCTGATGATT
>NZ_JAHHPO010000206.1 GCF_024606365.1 Endozoicomonas sp. ONNA2 | reverse complement strand
TCAGACAGGTTGCATTTACCTGGCGGATATCATCGAATTCCAGATAGTCAAAAATTTTGACCAAAAGTTCGGGAGGGAGTTCAGTAATCCTTCTTTGATATAATGGTTGTTTTTGCGGGGGGTGTTTTTGCGGATTGGCCTCCAGGAGCGCGACAGTGGACGGGGAGTTGCACGGTCTCGTTTTGTCAGGATGATTTACAGGCCAGCCCGGCACCATCGAAAAGCCGACGGCTGCTGCAGAGAGAGGGTTGCTCACAGACTTGTCCCATTCTTGACGAGTGATTACCGGCGTTCACGCTTGATTCATGCCCTGATCAGACCGCCCAAAGGCCAGGAAGTTCCCGAGCCAGGATGCATTCCCACGCAGAGCGAGTTTGATCATCATGTTGCGAATGCTTCAAATATAAGTTTTACCTTTAATCCGGCTAATTAACGTCGTTTAATTCCCAAATTGTCAAAGTGATGTTTGTGATGTTGTCATTCTCAGTGCGGCTCAGGACCACCACTTCATGCTCTGAAAGTGGATTGAAGTAGGCTTTCAGGATACCGTCTTGCCTGATAACCCCCTTGAGTGGCCAGTCATTTTGCTGACTGCGACCCAGGATGCCTGCCACCGAATGGGTGTAAGTCAGCACATGCAGGCCAGACAGACTAAAGCAGGGTGTGGTAGCTGGTACGCATTGATCGGTGATGGTTTGAATTGACCATGCGCCTGCCTGGTTCTTCCCCCAGATATAGATCGTACCGATCGTACAACTGATCAATATGTGTCTGTCAGACGGACTGAACTGGGTCTTTTCTACACGGTGTTCATGTTCGAGCACTATTGCTGAGTCCAGCCTCTCTCTTCCTGCGGCATTCAGGTGTCGCCCGTGAGGCTGATCCAGCGACCAGTCAGACCATTTTTCCGGTCTGGGCCATAGCTGCAAATCACGGCCACCGAAGATGTATTTACTGAACAAGTAATTACCGGCAGAACTGAATTCAAGCAGATAACAGATCGGGAAGATGATGGTCTCTAGCCATTTTCCCGATGGTTCCGGGCTGAAAATTGAGACCTGTCCGGGACTCATGGAATGAAGGGAAATACTGAAGGAAATACCGACCAGAAGCTGATCCGACACTGGGCTAAAGCTGAAATACTCCATAGTGCGGTTTTTTAATAATATTACCTGCTGTGCTGACCAGGCTTCACGATCATGCACAGATAACATTGTTAATTCATTCCACCCATGCAGGGCCAGAGCCAGATGCTGCTCCGATGGACTGAACAGGACTTTACCAATAATTGCTCCAGAGGAGAGGCCGCACACCTCCATTTTCTGCCAATCATTATTTTTGTCCATGCGCCAGACGATGAGCGGATCGTGCCTGCCATAGGTCACCATATATTTTCCTGAAGGGCTGAATTGGACCGTCTGATCCGTCAGGGCTACCTTGCTGGCATGGTTCCAACAGTGGTGAGCAGGCTGCAAGGTATTCACGCAACCCTCACTGCTGCAGGTTAACAGGTGATTTGTGCCAGCACTGAAATGTGCCCCGGTAATCACCCGGCTGCCATTGTTATCGGACCAATTCAGGTCCTCTTGTGCCCATTGCCCCTGATCATCCCTGGCCAGCATTCGGGAGTCACGCAAACAGCTACCATAAAACAACAGATGACCACCGGACCGGCTGAAGCAAACACCATGAGTTGTAGTTTGAGGATTCAGATATCCTGGTTCAAATGAAGGGAGCGTGACTTTGTATCGCGCAACCGGATGGTATGACAGGCATGGTTCCATCTTTCCCAGGGTGGCCAGGCACAGAAGTGCGGACATCTGGGGCAGGTTCTTTGTTACCCTGTTCCTGAATGATATTCTTCTGCCGTTGCGTGGTGCTGGCTTGGCAAATGGGTGCAAGTGCAGACTTTTTTTCTGCTGCCGGGCAGTTTGCTGGTACTGATCCCGAAAGCTTCGGGGAAGCCGGGCAAAATATGACAGTTCCTGAATATAATTGTTTTCTTTAACCACTTCCCGAAATGCCAGGCAGGTTGCATTTACGCGGCGGATATCATCGAATTCCAGGTAGTCAAATATCATGACCAACAGTTCGGGCGGGAGTTCGATAATACTTCTTTGCCCCAGTGATTGTATTTGCGGGCTGGCCTCCGAGACAGTGGATGGGGAGTTGGCAGGTGTCGTTTTGCCTGGATGATTTGCAGGGCAATACGGCACCATCGAAAAGCTGACGGCTGTTGCACAGAGAGGTTCGCTCACTGACTTGTCCCATTTTTGACGAGTGTTTACCGGCATTATCATTAGATTCATTGCTTTAACAGACAGGCCAAAAGCCGGGAAGTTCCCACGCAGAGTGACTTCGATCGCCATGTTGTGAATGTGTCCAAAATAAGCTTTTCCTTCAATCCGGCGTACCAGGATCTCTCATTTCCCAAACTGTCAGAGTATAACTTCGACTGTCGTCATCCATATTGCGGCTCAGGACCATCACTTCATGCTCAGATATTGGATTGAAGCAGGCTTTCACGATACCGTCTTGCTTGATAACTCCCTTGAGTGACCAGCGCTTCTGATCGCTGCAGCCCAGGATTCCGACACTTGATGGCTTGCAAGTCAGCACATGAAGGCCAGACAGGCTAATGCCGGGTATGGTGCATGGGGCGTACTCCCTGGTGATGGTTTGAATTGACCATGTGCCTGCCTGGTTCTTCCCCCAGATACAGATCCCGCCAAACTGTGTGCTGACCACCAGGTGGCTGTCAGATTGACTGAACAGGGCCATAAGCACAGGGGAATCATGCTTGAGCCTTATTGCTGATTTAAGCCTTGTTAATGCTGCGTTATTCGCCTCCTCCTCCGATAAGCTGTCCAGCGACCAGTCGGACCATTTTTCCGGTCTGCACCATAGCAGCACATAAGGGCTGCGCTGCAGATCCTCAGGGTCGGATTTAGTGAACAAGTAGTTACCGGCAGGGCTGAAGTCAAGCTGAAAGAAATCCATCAAGATCGTAGTCTCTTGCCATCTCCCCGAAGGTTCCGGGCTGTGAATTGCAACCCGTCCGGGGTGATTTCCGCGAATACACACCAACACCTGATCTGACACCTGGCTGAGGCTGGCATGCGCAATGTGCTCTCTTCTTTCATTTGATAATGGTAACTGCCGTCCTGACCAGACTCCGCGATCATTCAGAGATAACATAGTCACTCGACGCGGCGTGCGCAGTAGCAGGTGCCGCTCCGATGGACTGAACAGGGCTTTCATGATAACCACTCCGGGGGCGAGGCCGGTTACCTTCATTTTCTGCCAATGACTATTTTCATCCATACGCCAGACGATGATAGGATCGTGACCTCTCCAGTTCACCATATACTTCCCTGAAGGGCTGAATCTGACAGACATACTTGACAAGTATAACCTGGCAACTTCGTCCCAACCGTGGTGAGCAGGGCGCAGGGTATATACGTTACCATCTGTGTTCCAGGTTAACAGGTGATTTTTGCAGGCACTGAAAGTGGCCCCGGCAATCACCCGACTGCGGCTGTTATCGGACCAATTCAGGTGTTCTTCTGCCCATTGCCCCCGGTCATCCCTGGCCAGCATTTGGGAGTCACTCAAAAAGCTGCCATGAATCAACAGATGATTGCTGGATAGACCGCAGCAAACATCAAAAGTTTTATCAGTGTGTATATATGGAACCCATGCTTGACTCTGTGGGATCGTGACTTTATAACGCTTGACCGGCCGGTAAAACGGGCATTGTTCCATCTTTCCCAGGGTGCCAAGGCACAATAGTGCGGTCATTTGTGGCAGGTTCTTTATTACCCTGTCCCTGAATGACATTCTTCTGCCGTTGAGTGGTGCTGACTTGGCAAATGGATGCCATTCCTGAATTTTTTTCTGCCACGGGGCAGTTTGCTGGTACTGTTCCCGAAAGCTTCGGGGAAGCCGGGCAAAATAAGACAGTTCCTGAATATAATTGTTTTCTTTGACCACGTCCCGAAATGCCAGGCAGGTGGCATTTACGCGGCGGATATCATCGAATTCCAGGTAGTCAAAAATCAAGACCAGCAGTTCGGGAAGGAGTTCAGTAATCCTTCTTTGCCGCAATGGTTGTGTTTGCGCGGGTTGTGTTTGTACGGACAGTGCTTGCGCGGTGGCGGCAGTGGACGGGGAGTTGGAACGTGTTGTTTTGGCAGGCTGATTTTCAGGCCAATCTGGCACCACCGGAAAGCCGGTGGCTGCTGCAGAGAGAGGGTTGCTCACTGACTTTTCCTATTCTTGACGAGTGATTACCGGTAGGTTGATATCTTCAGTGGACCAGCCAAGTGCCAGGAAGTTCCCGGGGCAGCCCGCATTCCCAGGCAGAGCGAGATCATCATGTCGTGAATGCTGCAAAATACGTTTTGCCTTCAATCCGGCATGCCAGCATCTGTTAATTCCCAAACTGTCAGAGTGATGTTTGGAAGGTCGTCATTATTGGCGCGGCTCAGGACCACTATTTCATGCTCGGATAATGGATTGAACCAGGCTTTCAGGATACCGTCTTGGCGGATAACCCCCTTGAGCGGCCAGTTCTTTTGCTGACTACGCCCCAGGATGCCAACCATCGAAGAGTGGTAAGTCAGCACATGGAGGCCAGACAGACTAAAGCAAGGTTTAGCGGTTGGGATGCACTCTTTGGTGATGGTTTGAATTGACCATGCTCCTGCCTCGTTCTTCCCCCAGATATAGACACTACCGGCCACAGAACTGACCAGTAAGTGGCTGTCAGACGGACTGAACTGCGTCTTTTCTGCATTTACACGGGTTTCATGTTTGAGCACTATGACTGATCCAAGTCTCGCTTTTGATGGAGCATCCAGGTGCGGCAAGTAAAGGTGATTCAGCGACCAGTCCGGCAATTTTTCCGGTCTGGGCCATAGCTGCAAATCAAGGCCATTGAAGTTGTATTTCTTGAGTAAGTATTTGCCGGCAGAACTGAATTCAAGCTGATGGTAGCAAGGGAAGATAATAGTCTCTTGCCATTTTCCCGATGGTTCCGGACTGTAAATTGAGACCCGCCCCGGGCCGCTCCAAGTACCCACCAGAAGTTGATCCGCCACCGGGCTGAATCTGGCATAAGACGTAATACAGTATTTTAATGATGTTATCTGCTGTGCTGACCAGGCGCCACGATCATTCAGGGATAACATGGTGATTTCATCCCACCCATGCAGTGCCAGATGCTGCTCCGATGGACTGAACAGGATTTCGTTAATCACTTCAGAGTAGTGGCCGCAAATCTCCATTTTCAGCCACTCATTTTTGTCCATGTGCCAGACGATGACCGAATCATGCGTGCTACAGGTCACCATATATTTCCCTGAAGGGCTGAATAGGACCGTCTGATCCGCCAGGGCTACCTTGCTGACATGGTTCCAACAGTGGTGAGCAGGCTGCAAGGTATTCAGGTAGCCTTCCCTGCTGAAGGTTACCAGGCGATTTGTGCAAGCACTGAAATGTGCCCTGGTAATCACCTGGCTGTCGCTGTTATCGGGCCAATTCAGGGGCTCTTGTGTCCATTGCCCCTGATCATCCCTGGCCAGCATTCGGGAACCACTCAAACAGCTACCATAAAACAACAAATGACCACCGCAGCGGCTAAAGCAAACACCATGAGTTGTCGTTTGAGGATTCAGATATCTTGATTCAAATGGAGGGAGCGTGACTTTATAGCGCGGAACCGGGTGGTAAGACAGGCATGGATCCATCTTTCCCAGGGTGGCCAGGCACAGCATTGCGGACATCTGGGGCAGGTTCCTTATTACCCTGTTCCTGAATGATATTCTTCTGTCGTTGGGTGGTGCTGACTTGGCAAATGGGTGAAAGTGCTGACTTTTTTTCTGTTGCAGGGCAGTTTGCTGGTACTGTTCCCGAAAGCTTCGGGGAAGCCGGGCAAAATA
>NZ_JAHHPO010000205.1 GCF_024606365.1 Endozoicomonas sp. ONNA2 | reverse complement strand
TCTTTAACCACTTCCCGAAATGCCAGACAGGTTGCATTTACCTGGCGGATATCATTGAATTCCAGGTAGTCAAAAATCAAGACCAAAAGTTCGGGAGGGAGTTCAGTAATACTTCTTTGCTGCAGTGGTTGTGTTTGCGGGCTGGCCTCCGAGAGTACGACAGTCGACGTTGAGTTGGAGGGTGTCGCTTTTTTGGCAGGCTGATTTGCAGGCCAATCCGGCATAATCGAAAAGCCGACGGCTCCTGCAGATAGAGGGTTGTTCACTGGCTTGCTCCATTCTTGACGAGTGATTACCAGCATTATCATTTGATTCATATTTTCGACAGACAGGCCAAAGGCCCGGAAGTTCCCGGACCAGTATGCATTCGGGCAGGACGAGTTTGATCATCAGGTTGTGAATGCGGCAAAATACGTTTTGCCTTCAATCCGGCGTACCAGCATCGTTTATTTCCCAAACTGTCAGAGTGATGCTGTCATTCTCAGTGCGGCTCAGGACCACCACTTCATGTTCTGATAGTGGGTTGAACCAGGCTTTCAAAATACCGTCTTGCCGGATAACTCCCTTGAGTGGCCAGTCCTTTTGCTGACTGCGCCCCAGGATGCCTGCCATCGTTTTGTTGTAAGACAGCACATGCAGGCCAGACAGACTAAAGCAGGGTTTGGTGGCCGGGGCGCATTGATCGGTGATGGTTTGAATTGACCATTTGTCTGCCTCGTTCTTCCCCCAGATATAGACCGTACCGGTTTTACAACTGACCACTAAGTGGCTGTCAGACGGGCTGAACCGGGCGTTTTCTATAGTGGTTTTATGTTTGAGTTCTATGGCTGATTCAAGCCACGCCCTTGATCGAGAATCCAGGTCCGGGTAGCAATGATTAAGCGACCAGTCAGATAGTTTTTTCGGTCTGCGCCATAGCTCCATCATACAACTGTCATGGGTATAACAATGGGTATAACGAGTGTGCAGGTATTTACCGGCAGGGCTTAAGTCAAGCTGAGCATAATTGGGGAAGATTATCGTCGCTTGCCACTTTCCCGATGCTTGCGGACTGTAAATTGAGACCCGCCCCACACTGGTCCAATGTGAGTAAAAACCCACCAGAAGCTGATCCTCCACTTGGCTAAAGTTGGCATAATCAATACTATCGCGTCTTAACAAAGTTAACTTCTGTGCTGACCAGCCTCCATGATCATTCAGGGATAACATGGTTATTTCAGTCCGCCCATGCAGTGCCAGATGCTGCTCCGATGGACTGAATATGGCTTTGCCACGCACCTTTGACTCGGGGAGGCCGGAAACCGGCATTGTCAGCCAGTCATTATTCTCGCCCATGCACCGGATGGTTAGAGGATAGTCCGTGGTGTAGGTGACCATATACTTCCCCGATCGGCTGAACAGGAGAAACTGATCCGACCAGGTTACCTTGTCGACTTCGTCCCAACAGCGGTGAGCAGGCACCAGGGTATTCACGCAACCCTCATTGCTCAGGGTTAACAGGCGACCTGCGCAGGCAGAGAAAGTTGCCCCGGTAATCACCCGACTGCGGTTGTTATCGGACCAATTCAGACGCTCTTGCGACCATTGCCCCCGATCATCCCTGGCCAGAATTCGGGCGTCATTCAACCAGCTGCCATATAACAACAGATGATCACTGGATGGGCTGAAGCTGACATCATAATTATGACTGTTAAGAGAATTCGGATGCCTGGCTTCAGACGTGGGAAGCGTGACTTTATATTGCGGAACCAGACGGTAAGCCGGGCATGGTTCCATCTTCCCCAGGGTGCCAAGGTACAAAATTGCGTACATCTGCGGTAGGTTTTTTATTACCCTGTCCCTGAATGATATTTTTCTGCCGTTGAGTGGTGCTGACCTGGCAAATGGGTGCGATAGCAGCTTTTTTTTCTGCCGCAGGGCAGTTTGCTGGTACTGTTCCCGAAAGCTTCGGGGAAGCCGGGCAAAATA
>NZ_JAHHPO010000204.1 GCF_024606365.1 Endozoicomonas sp. ONNA2 | reverse complement strand
GAAAGTCAAGTTTTGTGTTTAGTGGATGGTCGTACGTCTGGTTCTATCGCCCTGCGGTAATGGCTAAACCGTAGCGGTCAGACAAGTTGAGCAGTGTATCAGTTGCTACCACCGTTACAGAGTCTTTGTTAACTTCAAACTCACCACCAAAGCTCAAGCTGAAGCCACCTGTGTCGCTCATGTAGTTGATGGCAGGGCGAATCATAAAGCTGTTATTGTCGGATTTCAGTTCCGGCATATTACCTAAGTTATCGCTATCGATGTAACTTTGCGTACTTTCCAGTACATTTTCTGTATTGCCGTATATTGTGGAAATTTCTGCGGTCCAGTGATTGACTTGACCGGAGAGCCGGGCCTGGCCCGCTGGACCAGCGCGACCGCGGGCTTCTTTGGCCATGTAATAATAAATGCCTGCACCCAAACCATCCGAACCATTGGCGTAATCCAATACAACATCTTTACCCAGCGGGAACAGGTTCATGGCTTCATAGCAGCCAATCTGAAATTCCCAAGTCTTTTTTGTACCAAACATGAAGTAAGAATCATCAACCTGGACGGTGCCGTCAGTCCGAATTAATGGCTCAATTTTTGCGGCAAGAAAATCGTTGTCAGTACGGGCCGTCTGCCACTGAACCATCATTTTTATACGTGAATCGTCGTTTAACTGTGTCTGTGTGGTTGTCACATCTGGCCCGAATTTTTCTCCTTTTGAATCAGCACCCCGATGGTTTTTAACCACATCAAAGTTGATTTCTGCATCCCCACCAATGGTTAACGAACCATCCGGGGAGGTCCACTCGCCGTAAGAAATGGAAGACGCCAGCAAGAGAGCAGTCGCAAGTAACGATCTTGTCATAATCAGACCTCAAAAAGACAGGTGTTGGGACATTGCCATTCTCAACCATCCGCATGACCGGCCAAAGACAACCGGCCAACGTTTGCTGATAGCCCCAGGGCGACAGAATCGGTCGAACGATCATCCCGATAATAGGATATTTAGCTA
>NZ_JAHHPO010000203.1 GCF_024606365.1 Endozoicomonas sp. ONNA2 | reverse complement strand
TTAGCAAAGTGATGAGGCGGGCGGGGGCGGATGTCGCATAATATGCCGGGTTAGGGATATGCTTGATGACTTTTTCAGCGCACCCTAATAAGAACCCTGCTGTCGGCCATTTGGTCGTTGACACTTTAGCTTTACTGTCAGCTTTACTGTCAGGATTATCAGGGACAGTAATATCCGCCGGTCTGGTTGGTGTTAATTCGTTGATCATGATGGTAACAACTCCTGTTTATACCCTGCGACTCAATGGCGGCAGGAAGAAAGGAAGAAAAGCACAGCGTGTGGAGTGCATGATGATTGTTGGCTGCCGTGCAGTTCGTCCAGAAATTTCTTTTGACAATGGGGGCAGGATTTTGTTCCCGATTTCTAACCGATCAGGTTCAAAATTTATCGCTCATAGAAAGCCACAACTCTGTCAGCAAGTGTTGAGCGTTCACAGTCAGTTCCATTAGACGCCTCCAGAACAAAATTGTAAGCCTTTGCTACTATGTAGGGAGCAAGGCAGGCTGTAACGCTGAAGCCTGTGAAATACCCAATAGCGCCTCCAATCCCTGCACCAATCAACTGACCTTCTGGCTCTCCTGTCATCCCCCCTAACAGCATACCTGCGGCACTCAGAGCGAAACACCCAATTTGAGAGGCGGCTGGAATGATTATCGCAAATCCACTGCCCATTGCGATCGCTGACAATGTGGCCAGGACATGCTCGGTTTTTCGGGTTTTTAGTGATCGCCCATCGTATCTGATGTTTTGTCCCGGTATTTGGGGGCTTTCATTTGTGCACATATCAATAGAAACTTTTTTGCCAGAAAGCCCGGCTTCACTTTCTTTAGAAAAAGTGACTACAGTTGACGGATTGTATCGGGTGGCGAAATTAAACTCATTGGTTTCGATAACATTCATATAACAGCTCTAATTACATGGATTGATGAACCATGGATTGGTCTCAGAATAAATCATATTACTCTGTCCGGGAAAAGGGTGCCAGCCGCTGCGTGCAAAGCATACGCGGTTTCAGTTATT
This sequence comes from Endozoicomonas sp. ONNA2, assembly GCF_024606365.1. Classification (GTDB taxonomy): domain Bacteria; phylum Pseudomonadota; class Gammaproteobacteria; order Pseudomonadales; family Endozoicomonadaceae; genus Endozoicomonas. The sequence goes on along the minus strand of NZ_JAHHPO010000203.1, from coordinate 388 downwards.
CGGGTAGCATCTGTAGAAATATGAAAGTTCAGAACAGTTTTTAAAAGCAATTAGCTATTGAGATACATCACTATTCAATAAAACATGATGGTTAGAATTACTATCGTCCAACGGATACAATAAGAAATCAGGCTGAAATACAACAGATTTAATTATTAAAATTAAAGAGTGCAAAAAAAGAAAACTGAGAAAACGGAGCATAACAAAATCGCTGCGTTGGTTGCAGCGATCGTTTATTTATATGTTAAATAAGTCTAAGTAGCTGGCCATATGGAATCGAATATTTCTGGCTACTTGGGCTGGTACTATGCGAGGCACAACGGAGGAAGCATAGCCATAGCTATGTGACCGGAGTTGTAACGAAGCACGACTGCATGGATGCAGGAGC
>NZ_JAHHPO010000018.1 GCF_024606365.1 Endozoicomonas sp. ONNA2 | reverse complement strand
GAACGCCTGATTCGATCAGCAATGTCTTTACCAAAGAAGCTGCAGCCAAACTGACTATTGATATTGAGCAGCGATTTAAGGGTGAATCCCTTGCGATTGGTGCAGCCATCGGGAATGGCCTGTGCCAAAGTGCCGCTAACCAGCTAAACCTCAAACAGGGAACTCCGGTTGCCACTGGTATCGTTGATGCCTATGGTGGCACTCTCGCCACCATACTTGCCGACAATCATCCGGACAGCCAGCAATCACTGGACTGCATTACCAAAAGAGTCAGTTTTATTGGTGGAACTTCCTCCAACTACGTTGCGTTCAGCAAGGGCATGTTAACCTGCAATGGGGCAGATGGCCCCTACCCTTCGGGGCTGGAAGGTTATTCGCTGATCTATGCCAGGCAAACTGCAGCAGGCGCCTTTATTGATCACATCATTACTTCACACCCGGCTTACAGCTCAATCTATGATATCTCTGTCAGCCTGGGTACCGGGGTTCATGAATACCTTAACCAGATTCTCGATGAGCTTGCGGGTAACAACAGATCGGACGCTGAAAATGTCAGCAAGCTGACAGCGCACCTTCACATGCTCCCTTACTTTGACGCACCTGAAGTGAATCAACCACAACAGGGTATGATTACCGGCCTCACTCTGGATAAAAGTCATCAGTCGCTTGCTGTACTGTACCTTGCCAGTATTCAGGCCCTGGCCCTGGATGCACGCTATCAATTAGAGAAGTTAAAAAAAGCGGGGTATCACGTTGAATTGTTAATGCCCACCGGGGGATTGGCAAAGAACCAGCGGCTGCTCACTGAACATATCAACATACTCAATGTTCCGGCAGCCATTGCGGGTGAGAGAGAAAATATGTTGCTTGGTGGAGCCATTACCGGATCGGTGGCCGCTGGTATATATACCAGTATTGTGGATGGCATGAGAGCCATGAGTCGCTACCACGACACGGTGGAACCTGACTGCCAGCTGGCAGATTTTTACCAGACAAAATACGACACATTTATAA
>NZ_JAHHPO010000202.1 GCF_024606365.1 Endozoicomonas sp. ONNA2 | reverse complement strand
GAAGAAGCAGGAATTTTTAGACCAATTTATCGCAACCGCAGTAGGGCAGTCTATTTTCGGACAGCCATTGCGGGGAAGTGGCCTTCTGATTATTTTATTATTGCGCCGTAGCTAATGCCTGCATACAATGCAGCCCTTTTCTGGCATTGCCCAGGAAATTCCTTTCTGGCCTGAGGGGAGTATAAATCGTCGCTGTGCGAGTGGACTCATGAATAAAACGAAAGTGCTGACAGGTATTACCACCACCGGAACACCACACTTGGGCAACTACGCAGGGGCTATCAAGCCTGCGATTGAGGAAAGCTGGCGTGACGATATTGCTTCGTACTACTTTCTGGCGGACTATCATGCCCTGATCAAGGGTCGTGACCCCAAGCGCATCCACCAGTCTACCCTGGAGATTGCCGCCAGCTGGTTGGCACTGGGTCTGGATACGGACCGGGTGACTTTCTACCGTCAGTCAGACATCCCGGAAATTGCCGAGTTGAACTGGATTCTTGGTTGTATGACCGCCAAAGGTCTGATGAACCGGGCCCACGCATACAAGGCGGCGGTTCAGGCCAATGAAGAAGCCGGTGAGCAGGATCCGGACAAGAGTGTGACCATGGGGCTGTTCTGTTATCCGGTGTTGATGGCAGCAGATATTCTCATGTTCAATGCCCATAAAGTGCCGGTGGGTCGTGATCAGGTTCAGCATATTGAGATGGCCCGGGATATTGCCGGGCGTATGAACCACCATTACCAGACCAAATTTGTTTTGCCGCAGGCGGTGGTGGGTGAAACCACGGCGGTTTTGAATGGTCTTGATGGTTGTAAAATGAGCAAAAGTTACGAAAATACCATCCCGCTTTTTGTGCCTGAAAAGAAACTTCTGAAGCTGATTCGCAAGATCAAAACCAACTCATTGGAGCCGGGGGAGCCGAAAGATCCGGATACCTGTACGCTTTTCCAGATTTATTCGGCATTTGCTGATGCCACGCAGATTGAGGTGAAGCGTCAGCAATATGCCGATGGCGCTGGCTGGGGTGAGCTGAAGAATCAGCTGTTTGAGTATCTGAATGCTCACTTGCAAGCGCCCCGTGAACGTTATAATGCACTGATTGAAGATCCTGCCTTTATCGAAAAAGCGCTGCTGAAGGGGGCTGAAAAGGCCCGGGCCGAAGCTGCTCCGTGTTTGGCATCTGTCCGTCAAGCCGTAGGCCTCAAGCCGCTGGCATAAAATTCCGTAGTCCTCTTTACGTTTGACTTTCCTTTGGCAAGGCCATTATAACGCAACAACAGGAACCCCATGAACACATCAACGTTATTTGCCGTTGCACTCAGTGCATTCTTGTTGTCGGCCTGCAACCATCTGGACGGTCTGCTGAAAGACAAGGTTCAGCAAAAGATAGAATTTGACTTGACGCGCCTGGATGCCGATGGTCTTTATGGGCCAGAGGATGGCAAACGATCCCTGAGTTATGAGTTCTGTATTCCTGCCCATGTGAATACCGCACGTCAGGTGATGTCTATTGACCCAAGTGCCATTGTCTACAAAGAATCCCCTGGACGTTTACAGTGTGATAAGGAGCAGTATCTGGTGGTGGGTGATACTTACCAGGCCAATTACCTGGTGACCCTGAAAAAACTGGTTGAACTGACTTATATTACCCGGATTCAACAGGCATTTTTTGAGTAAAGGCATAACTACAAAATCAACCGGCCATAAGTAGCTGACCATGTGAAATCATATTTTCTGACTCCTTGTGCCGGCACTCCCGGCAACTGCTCCTGCGTTGCTCTGGCTC
>NZ_JAHHPO010000201.1 GCF_024606365.1 Endozoicomonas sp. ONNA2 | reverse complement strand
ATATTATGTTAAATATATGATGCTTCTCATATATCATTGATGGCAACCCCATACGACCTTAAACCTACTCTAATATATTGATATAACTATGAAAATTGTCAGTTTTAATGTGAATGGTGTAAGGGCACGCTTACATCAACTGTCCCGGGTGATTGATTACCATAGTCCTGATTTGATAGGTCTTCAGGAAATCAAGGTCGCCGATGAGCACTTTCCGGTCAAAACCATTGAGAACATGGGCTACAACGTCTTATATCATGGCCAGAAAACCCACTATGGCGTTGCATTACTTAGCAAGACGCCTGCATTGAATGTCCAAAAAGGATTCCCGACGGATCTTTCTGACGCTCAACGCCGTGTAATTATTGGCGACTATGAACTGAACGGGCAAATATTACGGGTGATTAATGGGTATTTTCCCCAGGGAGAGAATCGCAACCACGAGACCAAATTTGCACAAAAAACTAATTTTTACAATGAATTACAGAGTTATCTGCAAAGCCTGTGCTCACCCTCCTCCAATATTTTGGTCATTGGTGACTTTAATGTCTCTCATACAGACCTTGATATTGGTATTGGCCCTGATAATGCCAGAAGATGGCTTAGAACCGGTAAATGCAGCTTTTTGCCGGAAGAACGGGAATGGTTTGACCGACTTCTTGAATGGGGACTAACTGATTGTTTTAGAAAGCTATATCCTGATGAAGGCAATCTCTTCAGTTGGTTTGATTATCGCAGCCGTGGGTTTGAGAGTGAGCCAAAGCGCGGCTTGAGAATAGATTCTATTCTGGCAACGAATGCTTTGATGCTGGCGTGCCGATCCATTTTTATGGATTATGACATCAGAGCCATGGAAAAGCCCTCTGACCATGCACCTGTCATCGCTGAATTTTCTGATTTAATATAAATTCATTTTTATAAGTAGCTAACCATATGAAATCATATATTTCTGGCTTTTTGTGCCGACACTCTCGGCACTTTGATAGTTTAGCCTTTTTTAACATTTGAGAATCATTCGTATTTGCATCTTTGCAAAGCCAGTCTATTCTAAGTCCATTCAATAACAAATGATTAGGATATAAATATGACCGCTTGGCAAAAAAGCAGAATGCTTTTTATCGTTCTCTTTACTTCACTTCCCGGGTATTGTCTGGCAGGACTGGATAACGGTACGCAAGAACATGAAATATCATTAAATTACCTGGATAAGGGAACATTAAAAGGTCATATCCGTGTGCAATGCTCGGAGCAAAATGACGTTTGCGAATCTCTATTGGAATTTGAACAGGGTGGAGACACCCCACCCGCTTTAGCAGAAATGCAGTTTCAGGGGCACTTTCAAAGAGATTTAAATGACTTTTCAGAGTTGGGTTCAATAACCGTTCTAAAAGACAGCAGGGAAACCAAAATTCCATTGGGTATTGATTATGATGAACTGTCTCTCGGTGATAAAAATAATCCGACCACCAGGGCTGTGATTGCCCATTTGCATCCGTCCTTGATCCATCATGCCAAAAAAGAATTAGACAACATTACCGAGGCTGCAGACTACCTGACGGGTACAACCAGAAATTCCCAGACCTTGCATTTATTCAAGCCAGAACCACACAAACTTTCTTTAAAAGATTCAGAAAAGTTGGCCAACTCTATCCATGGCGACTTTATCGTGCTGGATATTGGTGAAAGTTACTCGATGGTCCTTATATTCAACCAGGATAATGTTCCGGAATTAATCTATGTGCTTGACCGATGGAAACTGTACAGAGATCCAATATTTAAAACCATTATCGGTTATGGTGATTTAGTTGGCCTGGTTTTGCATGGCATGGACTTTGTCAAACACGGTGGATCATTGCTGGGCATAACAAGCCATGATGATCATCATTCACACTTTGCCTTTTTGAAAAATCTTGCCAACTCTGTGGGTATTGGTCCTACTGTCTATAATATCTTGTCCAGCCTGATAAGTTCCGGCTTCCATATTGCCGAGATTATTGACCATGCCCACGGTGTCTGTGAATTTATCAGTGGTGGCCAGAAGCACTATCATGATCATGATCACGGTAAATGGGAAAAACTGTTTGGCACAATGCATTTAGCCCATACTGCTGTTGAAATGATTGCCGAGCCTTCTCTTGCTCATGGGATTCAAACGGTTTTAACCTTTGCCAGCTTCGGCTATCACCATGTGCCACACCAATATTATGAATACCCAATGTCCGATGTTCTTCGTCCGGTAATGCACTCCCGGGGGCAATCTACTCCTGATGCTGAAATCCCGGACTAATTCATTTAGTCACAACTCTGATCACTTTTGAACAGTGGTCGGAGTCTTCTCCACCTTTCATAGCCTTGTCATATTAGCAGAAATTGGTCGCATTCAAGATGGGATATTGCGAGAATTCCAGACTAATACGCGTACGGTGTTGTACTTTTTATAATGCTTCAGAAACTCGCCGCGTAGACGCTAAAAAACCAACACATACCAGGCAATGACTGCCAGCTCATGACAAGAATGTAATACTGGGGTAATACAAGAGTGCAAAAGTTAATCAATGTGAACGGCTCATGGTTAGCCGCCAGTGTTATAGCAATTGGCATTGGTGCTTACCTGCTCACTGCTGATGTTGTTAATATCAACGATACTGATAAAGTTACGCCTCCCTCCCGGGACAGCCAGGAAAATACCGTTATTCCCGTTGTCCAGGCCTCACACTTTGAGCAAACATTGGTCAATCGCATCCTTACACTCTATGGCGCAACAGAAACTGACCGGACTGTCACAGTCAGTGCTGAACTGGCCGCCCGGGTTACAGATATCAGTGCTGCACGTGGTCAGCTGATGGCGGTGGGCGACGAAATTATCCGTCTGCGGGAAGGCAGCCTGAAGGCTCAGCTGAAGTCTGCCCAGGCCCGTGTGCGACAGGCTGAACAGGATTACCAGTCAGCCCTGATGCTGCAAAAGAAAAAACACATTGCCGATAATCAGATTATTCAGCTAGAGGCCTCCCTGGCTGAGGCGCTATCGCAAAAAGAGCAGCTTCAGACGCAATGGGACAACACCGTGATCAAGGCCCCCATTTCCGGCATTCTTAACAAGCACCATGTGGAAGTTGGCGACTTTATTGACAAAGGCAAACCGGTGGCTGAAATTCTCGACCTTGACCCTTTGGTGGTCCACGTCGATGTTCCCCAGAACCACATCCATTATTTTACCTCCGGCCAGAAAGCGGTGGTCCGATTTCTCGGCGGAGCAACCAGCGAAGCCACTATCCGTTTTATTGATCGACAGGCGAATGCCTCAACCCGGACATTTGCTGTCGAGTTAACCATTCCTAACAATGATATGAAAATTCCCGCAGGCCTTAGCGTTGAAGCCGACCTACTGATGGAAGAAGTAATGGCACTGGAAATAAGCCCTGCATGGCTTGCCTTGAGTGCAGATGGGGAGCCGGGCGTTAAATGGGTGACAACCGCCAATCGGGTTGAGTTCACTCCGGTAGATGTCGTCAAGTCTGAAAGTGACCGCCTTTGGGTCACAGGCATACCCGAACAGGCCAGGGTCATAACCCGCGGCCAGGGTTTCGTCCGGTCCGGCGATCAGGTGGATGTCATCAACCCTGCCGCCGGGGAGTAATGGCCAATGCACAGTCTGATTGCTGCATCGCTGAAGCGAACCCGTACCGTCCTGATGCTACTGGCGTTAATCCTGGCCACCGGCCTTGCCAGCTACCTGACAATTCCCAAAGAGTCGAGCCCTGACATCACGATTCCGGTCATCTATATCTCCGTATCACACGAAGGCATATCGCCGGAAGATGCCGAAAGGCTGCTGGTACTTCCCCTGGAGAATGAACTCAGGGCAATCGAAGGTGTCAAGGAAATCAAGGCAACCGCATCCCAGTCCCATGCCACCATTACCCTGGAGTTTATCGCCGGAATGGATACCGGTGAGGTCCTGGCAGACGTGAGGGACAAGGTTAACCTTGCCAAAAGCAAGCTGCCACAGAATACAGATGAGCCCACCATCAAACAGATTTCCTTTGCCAGTATGCAACCGGTGATTACCGCGGTGCTTTCCGGCAACTTGCCAGAACGTGCACTGGTGAGAATAGCCCGTGAGCTCAAGGATGTGCTGGAATCGCGCAGGCAGATTCTCGAGGTGGATATCGCCGGTGACCGGGAAGAGGTGGTTGACGTTATCATTGATCCACTCAGACTGGAAAGTTACGGGTTGGTGCCGACGGATGTGATCAATCTGGTCTCCAGGAACAATCAGCTGGTTGCTGCCGGCAATCTGGACAATGGCAAGGGACGATTCTCGGTCAAGGTCCCCGCGGTTTACAAGAGCGCAACTGATATCCTCTCCCAGCCCGTCAAGACAGACGGCGACCGGGTTATTACTTTCGGTGATCTTGCCAGCGTTCTCAGTACGTTCAAGGACGAAGGCGGTTACGCCAGGATGAACGGAGACAGCAGTATCGCCCTGGAGATCAAGAAGCGCCCCGGGGAGAACATCATTGAAACCGTGGCATTGGTCAAAGCCATTATTGCCGAAGGGCAGAAACTGGCACCGAAAACCCTGAAGGTTGACTATGTGGGTGATCAGTCAGTGGACGTGGTGGATATGGTCAACGACCTGCAGAACAGTGTCCTGGCGGCCATCATTCTGGTGGTTACGGTTATTGTCGGGGCGCTGGGGCCACGCAGCGCGGTGCTGGCAGCCATCGCCATTCCCGGCTCTTTCCTCGCCGGTATCCTGATCATCGCCATAATGGGCCTGACCATTAATATGGTGGTGCTGATCTCGCTGATGATCGCCGTCGGTATGCTGGTAGATGGCGCCATTGTGGTCACCGAATATGCCGACCGGAAAATGAGTGAGGGTGCTCCCCGCAGGCAGGCGTATCAGGAAGCCTCGTTACGCATGGCATGGCCCATCACCGCGTCCACGGCAACCACGCTCGCGGCGTTTTTCCCGTTGATGTTCTGGCCGGGGATCATGGGCGAGATGATGAAGTACTTACCATTAACCCTGATTGCCACCCTCTCGGCATCCCTGGTGATGGCGCTGATTTTTATCCCGACCATCGGCTCCCTGATTGGCCAGCCCAGAAAGCTCAGTGAGCGGGAAAAACGATCCATCACCGAGGCAGAAACCGGCGATTTACACCAAGTTCCCGGTTGGGCCGGGGTCTATATCCGTACGTTGTCCCGGGCGATCCGGCACCCGTTAAAAATACTGTTCTCAGGCATGGCCCTGGTAGTGGCCGTTTATTGTGCATTTGGCAGTTTTGGCAAAGGCTTTGAGTTCTTTCCGGATGTGGACACCAATAACATCACGGTCAAGGTTCGTGTTAACTCCAGCAACCTGTCCATCGATGAGAAAGATGAGATCCTGAGACAAGTAGAAGCCATTATGCTGCACCAGCCAGAATTAAAAACTCTGTATGCACGAACCGGTGATAACCAGGAAGTGGGCACCATCCGCCTGAATATGGTGGACTGGAAATATCGCCAGAAAGCAGCACGGGTGGCAGAAGAGATCAATCAGAAACTTGCCCATTTAGCCGGACTCGACATCACCGTTGAACGGAGAAAAGATGGCCCTCCCCAGGGTAAACCCCTGGAATTGGTGATCAGTGCCAATAACCTGGGTGTCCTCCATGATACAGTGGGCAAAGTCAGGACGGTTCTGGCGGGTATTGAAGGCTTTACCAATCTGACAGACGATGGCCCAGCTTCCGGTTATGAGTGGCGCATCGATGTGGATCGGGCCGGCGCTGCCCGTTATGTTGCTGATGTCAGCAGTGCCGGCGGCCTGGTGCGTCTGGTGACCTCCGGTTTACGAGTGGGCAGTTATCGTCCGGATGACAGCAGTGATGAAGTGGACATCCGTATTCGGTTTCCTGAATCAGACCGCCACCTGGAGAGCATTGACCAACTTCGGTTAATGACCCCGGCGGGCCTGGTACCCATCAACAACTTCACTACCCGGGAGATTGCCCCCAAGGTTGACAGTATCAAGCACCTGGACGGCAAACGAACCGTCAGTATCAGTGCCAACCTGGCTGAAGGCGTTCTGTTGAATGACTTGCTGCCCAAGTTAAAAACGCAGCTCGATGCATTGGAGGTACCAGAGGACGTCAGCTTTACCATCAAAGGGCAGAATGAGGACCAGCAGGAAAGTAGCCAATTCCTGCTCAAGGCATTTGCGGTTGCCCTGTTCGTGATGGCCATAATTCTGGTCACTCAGTTCAACAGCTTCTACCAGGCATTCCTGATTATGTCGGCGGTGATACTGTCGACCGGTGGCGTATTATTGGGATTGCTGCTGGCCGGTAAACCCTTTGGCATTGTAATGTGCGGTATCGGGGTCATTTCCCTGGCGGGCATTGTGGTGAACAACAACATCGTGTTGATTGATACCTACAATCTGTTGCGCCAACAGGGCATGAAGGCCGAAGAGGCGATTCTCAGAACCGGCGCCCAGCGTCTGCGACCGGTGATGTTGACCACCGTCACCACTATTCTGGGGCTGATGCCAATGGTGCTCTCCACCAATATCGATCTGTTCAACCATCGGCTTGAGATTGGTGGCCCCACTGCCCAATGGTGGAACCAGTTATCAACCTCCATTGCCGGAGGGTTAGCCTTTGCCACAGTGTTGACACTGATCCTGACACCCTGCCTTCTGGTGATCGCCGGTCGCAGACAAGATAGAAAGATGGCTCAATAAGCCATGCACTTCAGGCAATAACTGATGCTATTGCCTGAAGCAGCCATTAAGGAATTGTCTGTAAATAACTTCCGCATATTCAGATGCTCCACCGCAATCA
>NZ_JAHHPO010000017.1 GCF_024606365.1 Endozoicomonas sp. ONNA2 | reverse complement strand
TGGATATTCCGGTGGCCCTGAAGATCCGCACCGGCTGGGATCCGGACAACCGCAACGGTGTTGCCGTTGCCAAACTGGCCGAACAGTGTGGCATTGCCGCCCTGGCGGTTCATGGCCGTACCCGGGCCTGCATGTACAACGGTGAAGCAGAATACGAAACCATCGCCAACATCGTTGAGGCGGTGACGATCCCGGTGATTGCCAATGGTGACATCACCTCACCGGAAAAGGCACGGCATGTTCTGGACGTTACCGGTGCCAGCGCATTAATGATTGGCCGTGCCGCCCAGGGCCGTCCCTGGATATTCCGGGAGATCAACCACTTCCTGCAACACGGGGAGCGGCTGGCAGCACCGGATCACAATGAGGTTCAGACAATCCTTCTGGGGCATCTTGAGGCCCTGCATCAGTTTTACGGCGCCTTTTACCAAGAGAGCCACGCTGTGCGGATTGCCAGAAAACATGTGGGCTGGTACATGCAGAACCAGCCATCCGGCCTGGATTTTCGCCGGCATTTTAATAAGCTGGAATCTTCGGAAGAACAGCGCACCTGCATACGTGAGTATTTTCAGCATTTTTCAGAGTCGACTTTTGCAAAGAAGTCAAAAGGTAATGGAGAGGACATAGCGGCATGACGGCAACACAAGTCATCATAGAAGAAGGTCGTCCAGTAAATGGCCATGGGGGAAGCCTTGCCACAGCGTCGCAAATCCCGGAGTCCCAGACTCTGCGCGACAGTGTGGAAAAGTCTATGAATAACTACTTTGCCCACCTGGACGGGCAGGACGTCACCGATGTCTATCAGATGGTGCTGTCTGAAGTAGAAGCGCCTCTGCTGGAAACGGTCATGGCTTACGTCAAGGGCAATCAGACCCGTGCGGCTACGCTACTGGGCCTGAACCGGGGAACCCTGCGTAAGAAACTGAAGCAGTACGGCCTGCTTTAACTGAATCATTTTTCATTGCCATCCAATCAGTAGTTTCCAGCCAACGGACACTACTGATTGCTACTTTATCCCCTTCCCCCCTGCCAATAGCCACCATTTCCAGCTAAAATCTGCCGGGATTTTTATTCCAACTATCTATTCCAACTGGTGAGAAAGAAACAATGGCAGTCACGACACGCCCGATTCGCCGGGCCCTGATTAGCGTTTCCGACAAAACCGGCATTGTCGAATTCGCCCGGGCACTGCAACAGCATTCGGTTGAAATTCTGTCCACCGGCGGCACTTATGCACTGCTGGTAGAGAACGACATTCCTGCCATTGAGATTTCTGACTATACCGGCTTCCCTGAAATGATGGACGGCCGGGTAAAAACCCTGCACCCCAAGGTTCATGGTGGCATTCTGGGCCGCAGCGGACAGGACGAACCAATCATGGACCAGCATGGCATCCTGCCTATTGACCTGGTTGTGGTCAATCTCTACCCCTTCGGGCAAACCATTGCCCGCCCCGACTGCGACCTGACCACCGCCATTGAAAACATCGATATTGGCGGTCCAACCATGGTTCGTGCCGCTGCCAAGAACTACCGCGATACCACCATTGTGGTGAATGCCAGCGATTACCAGTGTGTACTGGACAGCCTGACTGACAATAATGGCGTGATTGACCTGGCCACCCGCTTTGACCTGGCCGTTAAGGCATTTGAGCATACGGCCAGCTACGATGGTGCCATTGCCAACTACCTGGGCACTGTCATCAACAGCGATGACGATACACCGGAAGCTTTCCCCCGCACCTTCAACAGCCAGTTTATTAAAATGGAAGATCTGCGCTACGGTGAAAACCCGCACCAGAGAGCGGCCTTTTACACGGAAAAGTACCCGCCGGAAGGTACGGTTTCCAGCGCCAGGCAACTGCAGGGCAAAACCCTTTCCTACAACAATATTGCCGATACCGATGCGGCCCTGGAATGCGTTAAGGCGTTTGATCTGCCCGCCTGTGTCATCGTCAAGCACGCCAACCCCTGTGGTGTGGCAACCGGCACAGACATTCTTGAAGCTTACAACCGCGCCTACGAAACCGACCCAACCTCTGCATTCGGCGGCATTATCGCCTTTAACCGCAAGCTGGATATGGCAACGGCCCGCACCATTATTGAACGCCAGTTTGTGGAAGTCATCATCGCCCCGGAAGTGGATGTTGAGGCAGCGGCCATTCTTCAGGATAAACAGAACATTCGGGTATTGAGCGCGGGCCAACTGCCCGAAGGGCCAACCCCTTTCCCGGATTTCAAACGGGTCAATGGCGGCCTGCTGGTTCAGGATTCCGATATCCGTATTGTTGATGCATCTGAGCTGAAAGTGGTGACGGATCGCGCCCCGACTGAACAGGAGATGGTGGACCTGCAGTTCGCCTGGAAAGTGGCCAAATTTGTCAAGTCCAATGCCATTGTCTATGCCAGAAACGCACAGACCATCGGTATCGGTGCTGGCCAGATGAGCCGTGTCTACAGCGCCCGAATAGCCGGCATCAAGGCAGCAGACGAAGAGCTTGAAGTTCGTGGATCCGTAATGGCGTCCGTAGCCTTTATATGTCATG
>NZ_JAHHPO010000200.1 GCF_024606365.1 Endozoicomonas sp. ONNA2 | reverse complement strand
GAAATAAGTAGAGTCAAGCCTGAAGATATTTGTAATGATACAGCTGTAATAACTCTTAATAACAAACATGCAGGTGCCTTAATGGGGGGGGGGTGATGAATGCTTGGGTGAGCGGGAAAGATCTGATAATGTAATATCTTTTGGTGGTATTCCCGGAACGCAAAAACCCCTGACTATAATTTTAGAAAAAAAATTAGAGCTATCTTTGATAATCGGATTATATTATGGTTTGTTTTTTCCATTGCGAGTATTAATTCCTGCAAATTTAGCAGTGTTTGCTGCATGGGGAATATCGTTTAAAGTCTTTGAAAATTTAGGCTTTGCAAACCCTCTAATTGAATTACATACTCTTGAGGGCAGGAGTGTTGATAGTTTAAAAGAAGGTACGTATAAACCAATTCCATTAGTTGGTTTAGATACATGCGCCATGAGGAAAAGGGCTTCAGAAATAAAAGAAAAAGGGGAATACAATCCCATCACCAAAAACTGCGCATGGGCTGTTCTCGAGTGTATAAAATCTGGTCTTCCTACTGAAGTGCTAAAAAATCTTCCTTCAACCGGGCTCTATGTCACACCTACAGATGTTGAGAATATTGTAAATTTTCTGGTTAACAACAATTATCTCTTATTAGGAGAAATGGATGAAGAGGGCGTTGCATGGTTTGATGCGCAAACTAAACCTCTTAATCCAAATACCGCATAAACGAATAAGAATAGATTGTGCCCAGCCGCAATCTATCCTGTTTTGTCAGGAAATCCCGCCAACTTCATCAGTACTTTATTAAAAACAGCAGGTTAAAAACGAATAATGGCCTTGGATTGGCAATAAATTGAGCACGTCCGGCATCAAACGACAGCATTTTTTTGACAACCTGTTGAGATGAGGTTTCAGGAAATCCTGTTTTGCTTGTACTTACTTTCACCTGATTCTATATTTTTTCATCAAATGTCCGACTAAGATAGTATCAAATTAATGTTAGTGAGGAGTTGAAAATGAGTTCCGGGGTATCTTTAGCACAAGGTTTAGCAAGATTTATAGATCTGCAGGGCATTCAGAAAAATGAAACATTAGAATTACACGAAGGTTCTTTCACAACCCGAGAAAATTTGAAGAAATATAAAGTAAAACCAAGCGATGATATAAAACAGTATCTACATAATCTGGAATGTGAGATTGCTGCTACAGGTGCCAAACCTGCCATATCATTAAAGAATAGAAATAGTGTTACTGTAGAAGACACTTTAACTGTTTTGTCTCAATATGAGCAAGTTACTTGCAAGTCTGCTCCTGAGCCCATATATGCCAAGCCAGATAAAACCAGGCGTTTTGAGAGCCAGATAGAGAGTCATTTCTCTGACGTTGATTCACTTGATGATGAGACCCCACCACCTTTACCTGAACAACACTTCACTGCTGATGAAGTCTGGGAAATGACTGGACATTACTTTGATGAAAGATGGAAACCTACTAATCAACAAGGATGGCAAGAATTAATTAATTTAGTGGATACGGTAGAGTTAAAAAAACTTGCGTTTGTCAAGATGTCTAGTAAAAAAGGGTTTAAGGATACCGACCCACCCCGGGTCATGGCTGTAAATGCTTATGCGCGTAAAAGAATAGCAGAGATTATTGAGTCGGATGGTATTGATGGTGCGGTAAAACACATTAATACCAAGAATCAATATGAGCCAAATAAATTGTTAGGTATTGAAGCCAGAAGTGCCTTCTCTAAAATAGTCAAAGCCAAAGATGTTGTCTATTTGTCCGAAAAAGATAACTGGTCAGACATTATTAAACTTATGTCTTCTGCTGAAGTAAAAAAACTGGCTTATACAGAGATGACTAAAGAAAAGGGTTTTCCGGATAAACATCCGTCTCGATTAGACGCAATTAAGGTTTATGCAGAGAAAAGGTTAAATGAAGTTTTATCAGAAGGTGGTATCTCCGGTGCTGAAGATTTTCTGAAAAAACCCGGAAATATTTCTAATTATTCAGAAAACACAACATTGGGAAAAACATTCAGAGAATTATTGGCCGTCAGACAAGAACTGTATACGGAAGTCACCTATAAAGGCTCAAAATTAGTGAACTCTCTCAACGTGCTTGGGTTGAATTATGAGAAAAAAACCTATACTCGAGAGCAATTAAATGAAGCTTATCTTGACAAACTCAGAATGCTTGAAGAAAAGAATGATGTGAAATCTGAGCAGAAGCGACAGGCCTATAGCAATGCTTTCGAGTATCTCAGTGAGAATCCACCTGAATGGTGGGGATGGGATGCAAGCCTTGAAGGAGAAAAAGTAAATAGCTATGACCCTGCCGATTTGGAAACGCTTGGCCTGGATAGCAATAGTACGCCAAGTCTTGGCGAACTGAAAAAAGCTTACCATGAAGCAGCCAAAAAACATCATCCCGACAAGGGCGGGACTAAACTTCAGTTTCAAAAGGTGGATGAAGCCTATCACAGGCTTAGAAAATACTTTTCATGATGTGCTGTATGTTCTTGAGGAACAGGAAATTGCATTAAGACAAAATAAATTCAAATCGGATACCACTGATCACATTTTTTTTCTGATGGACACATGTTTGGCTACTACACTTGGCCAATTCCTTAATATTGACATCCTCCCACAGCTAAAGCAGTGGGATTCATCCTGCGAGACGCTCATGCGGTTTTCCCCTTACCAGTAACGGGAAAAACCTTATTCGACAATCTGTTCTACTTTCCGGTCAAGGTGCGCTCAATCGGGACAAAAGTCGAGTAAAGTTATGCCAATCTAATCCTCTCTTGAAGAAAGGCTTCCACTTCCGCTTTCACTTCCGCCATCCCCGGCAAGCCGACACCGCGATACTTCATGAAGAAAATATCGTAGAGCAGATTTGAGTCTATGGGTTTGTCCTTGACTGCCTGGTCATCGCCGGTCCAGCCCTCTCTCAGGCACGCTTGAGTCAGCCAGGCTGTCAGGTGCTGCGGGTCTGGTATGCCTTTAAACAAACAAATGCTGGAGATAGTGTTGGCCACAAAATTGTTGATCGGGCTGTTCCTGACCGCTTCGTCGTCGCCCATCCAGCCCTCCCTCAGGCAAGACAGATTCAGCAGGGCTTGCACGTCCTGCGGGTTTAGCAACACATTTTCTTCTGGACAAAAGGCGCAGATTATGCTGAGCGTTGTGCAGTCGATTGGCTTGTCCCTAACAGCATCGTCGTCGCCGGTCCAGCCCTCTTTCAGGCAAGCCAGACTCAAGAAGTCTCTCAGGCCCCGGGGTTCCGGTATGCCTTTGCCGCTGCAGAGGCTAGTGGTGATCCAATCGAACACTGGATCGTTGACAGGTTTGTTCTTGACAGCCTCGTCGTTGCCCGTCCAGCCCTCTCTCAGGCAGGCCTGATTCATAAAGGTGTTCAGGTCCAACAGATTCGGTAAGCCTTTGGAATCATACATGCTGCCGATTTGCCAGAGTCGATCACCGTCGATCGGATTGCCCCTGACCCACTCGTCGTTGCCCGACCAGCGCTCTCTCAGGCAGGGCTGTTCCAGAAAGGCTTGCAGTTCCGACAGGTCCGGCAAGCCCAGACCGTCACACATATCGGTGATTGTATCAAACACCTGACAGTTGAAAGATTCGTTCTTAACGGCCTCATCGTTGCCCGTCCAGCCCTCTCTCAGGCAAGACGAACGCAGGAAATCATCCACGGCCGATGGGTCTGCCAGGCCTTTGTTTCGATGCATCTGGGCAACGTTGGAAAGCGTTGATCTATCGATTTTCTCGTCCTTGACCGCTTCATCGTTGCCTGTCCAAAATTTTTTCAGGCAGGGCAGCGTCAGCAGAGCTTCCACGGCTTGCGCATCCGGAATGCCCAGATCACGACACATGAGCTTAATTGCATTGAGTACATCCAGATCGACAGGCCTTTGGTTTACGGGCAGGTCGGTAAAGTTATTTTTCAGGCAGGGCAGTTGCAAAAAGGCTATCAGGTTTGTCCGGTCCGGTGGTATCAGGTTTTCCCTGGCCGGTGGACAAGCACTTTGAAACATGGTGGTAACCGACTCCAGCAGTGCATTGAAATGCTTTTTATGTACATCCGCCAAGCCTATCTCATGACACAAGTCAGCAACATAATTTTTTGCCTGTTCAATATCCATCGCCGCGGCAGTTGCCTGCGTGATCAAGGACGCCTCTGTGCATTGTTCGCCAGAGTTTACAACCTGCCTCTGTTTCAGCATTTCAGGGGTCGCAGTTTCTGTCTGCTGCAAAGCGCCCGGTAAGGATTTACCTGTCAGCTCTGTGGCTTGTTGAACCTCACGGCCTGACATAGAGGATTTGCGTTCTTCTTCAGCCCCGGTGGCGGGGCTGACTAAAGCATCGGATACTGCCTGAGCCCCGGGGTGACCATTCAAGGTTACGGCAGAAGGCATTGCCATCAAGTATTACTCCTGTTTTGGTTAACGAGGAAATTAAGCCGATAATTTAACTGTTTGGTAAAAATGCAAAGATAAAAATCAAAGCATTCCCCATTCAGACTCAGAGAATCTCAAAAAGTTCAAACCTCTATTCCCTGAACCCTGTTGGTGAGCATGCCACGGAACTTAATCTGGTACGCACGGTCTAAAAGTTTAAACAATGTAAAGGACTATGCAGTATGAACAGATCATTCCTTGTTAAAAAGCCATCAATGAACGGCAAATTTTCGTGGGATAACAACATTCCCGACCACCTGATGAATTCCGAGATCGAAAAGGCACTGAATACCTTTCGCCAGATGAAAGAATTTCAGTACATTGAGTTCAATCAGGGCAAACCTACTTATGTGTTTCTGATGGAAGATGTATGCCCTTATACACCCTACGACAAGGTAACGGTCGCCATTACCGACCGGGGCGATATGAAATATGTCTTTGTCTACAACGACCCTCGACCAGACGAGCGGTGGTGGATTGTTTATCAGCCCGTTAATGAGTCAGGTGTGCCCATCAGCACGGAACGATGCGTCGGCTGGTTTATTGATGAGTATGCTGCCCTGGAAAAGGCCAGGGATGTACTGACCAAACCGGACAGAACCAGCAAGGTAAGGTGAAATACTGTTCCTATATATAAATGTGAGTAAACATAGTCATAGGACTATTTCGCTCTCTGTTAATGCCCCG
>NZ_JAHHPO010000199.1 GCF_024606365.1 Endozoicomonas sp. ONNA2 | reverse complement strand
GACGTTTATTATAGCAGCTGATTCATGACGTACGATCAGTGGTAATCAGGAAAAAATATGATGTCCGGCTGTATGTCGGTGACCTTATCGATGACTTTGATGTAAAAGAAAAAGGTTTGTCACCGTTTGACCGGGCTTCCGTTGAGAAAACCAAAAACCTGTACGGAAGAAAATATTTCATTATTCCCAACCCGGTCAACAAAACCTGGATGAGACGATACTATTCACAGGTTGCAGGAAAAGATATTTGTCGGTTGAGTGAGCAGGAACGTTCTGACATTCGCAGAAGCCTGATAGAAGATTGGCCGGAAAAAGATCTATACAAATCGGCGCCGCGCCAGGAGACTGTCCGGGAATAGGCTGCCATTTTCCATTCGAAAGACCTGATCCATCTTTTCCAGGGCAGCCCTCTTGTGGGTGATCATAATGACAGTACTGTCTTTGAATTGACGCAAAACGGTTTCCAGCACAGCCTGTTCGCTGGATACATCCAGCCCCTCACCGGGCTCATCCATCACCAGTATCGGTGCCGGTTTCAGCAAAGCCCGGGCAATGGCCAAACGACGTTGCTCGCCGCCGGACAAGGCAATACCGCCCTGCCCCAACCAAAGATCCAGTAAATCGCCATCGCTTTGCCTGGCAGCAGCAAGCCCATTGAGACCTGAGTCTTTAACGACGGTTAATAGCTGCTCATCCGTTGCCACTGGTGCAGCCAACAACAGATTCTCCCTGAGCGTGGCACTGAACACATGGGTTTTTTGAGGAACAAACGTGATGGCCCGATAAAGCGCCTGTTCTGACAATTCCTGAATCAGCAGCCCATCCAGCGTAATACTGCCAACAGCAGGCTCCAGCCCACGGCTCAATAATTGGATCAGCGTTGATTTACCGCATCCGGTTTTACCGAGCAGGGCAACATGACTACCTGCAAGAATATGCAGCGATAGATTGTTGATTATTGGCAGGTTATTGGCATAGCTGTTATTAACATAGCTGTTATCAACATAGCGACAGGAGACCCCGGTAAACTGAATCTCACCCTTTAATGCTTCTCCCGCTGCCTGCTGCGGGAATACCACCACCGGTGAATGCACCACCTGGTGCAAGCGACTAGCCGCCTGTCGTGTATGACTGAAAAACTGAAAAGCAACGGGTAGTGGCATTAGCGCTTCAAAACTGGCCAGCATTCCAAACACCATCATGACCATAACCGGCCCACTGAACAGACCTGCACTCATCTCACCGCTAGCAATATACAAAACCAGTAATGCCGCCGCACCGGAGCCGAAAACGAACAGGGCGGAGCCGAACCCTTCTATCACGGCCATTCGGGACTGGTCAGCAACCAGTTTTTGTTCCGACTCAGCCATCCTGGCACGAGTATTGGCATCACTGCCGTAGATCTGCTGTTCAGCCATGCCCTGCAGATAATCCAACACCTCCTGACGCAACCGCGCCTGCCTGACACCCATTGACTCACCAGTCCTGAGGCCCAGGAGATAAAACAGCAGGGGCATGGCGATAATCCAGAGCATCATCACCAGCAACGCCACCCTGGCCACCGCAGCACTGAAACAGGCGATAAACAGGGAAAACAACAGGGCAACAACAACCGCAGACAATAATGGGCTGAACAGCCTCAGATAAAGCTGATCAAGAGCATCAATATCGGCCACCAGCCGATCGAGTAGCTCTCCTTTACGGTACTGTCCAAGCTGCTCTTGGGAAAGTGGTATCAGTTTATTGAAAAACCAGCTGCGCAGGCCCGACAACAGCCGAAAAGTGGCATCATGGCTCACCAGGCGCTCAGCATAGCGGGCAGCGGTACGGGCAATGGAAAAGCCCCGAACACCCGCCCCGGGGGTAAAGAAATTAAAGGTCTGGGCCGTGTTAAAGGTAAGCCCGGCGATGGCGGTGGCGGTAATGAACCAGCCGGACAGTGAGAGCAGGCTGAGACCGGCCAGCAGGGTCACAATGGCCAGCAAAATACCCAATGACAGCATACCCGAATGCTGACGGTACAATTTCAGAAAAGGCCACAGGTCATTCATCTTCCAGACTCCCGCTGTTCATGATGAACTGCTGATACAGAGCGCTTTCCCTGGCCAGCGTGGCGGGAGAACCGTCAGCCACCAGCCTCCCTTTTTCCAGCATGAGTATCTGATCCATGGTCTTGAGCTGGCTGATGCGATGGGTAATGGTGATGACCGTGCAATCATCCGCAAGGGCATTCAGGGCATCCAGCACCAGGCACTCACTGGCAGAGTCCAGACTGGCGGTCGGCTCATCCAGAATTAAAAACCGCACCGGCAGCACCAGGGCCCTTGCCAGGGCAACCCGCTGGGCCTGACCAACCGACAGGTTACCACCCTGCTCTTTCAGTAAACTGTCCAGGCCATTGGGCAGGTTGGTCAGAATATCCATACCCTGCGCCCTGGCCAGCGCGTCAAGGCACTGCTCTGGGGAAACTTCGCGCCCGAAGGCTATATTGTCATAAACGGAGCCATGGATAATCAATGGCTGCTGCCCCAACCAGGCAATGGCTATACGCCAGCTGTCGAGCCGGGTATCCGCCAGCGATTGCCCGGCTATCTTTATTTCACCCTGGTAGTTCCAGAAACCCATCAGCGTATTGATCAGCGTGGTTTTACCGGCACCGCTGCTACCAATAATACCGACCCGGGTTCCGGGTTCGATCCTGAACGACAGGTGATCCAGCAATAGCGGAAATTTACTTTCTGAAGCCTCTGCCGACGCTGGGCCAGCGGATCTTATGTTTGCCGAAACGGACAGCTCCCTGACCTCCAGGGTCAGCGGCCTTGCCTCTGGCAAAGACAACTTGCCACAGTGTGCCTCTGATTCTTTTTGGGATAATACGTCCAGAATCTCTTCCGCCGCACCAACCGCTTTGGCCTTGGCATGATAGTAGGTTCCCAGTTCCCGCAATGGCTGATAATACTCAGGTGCCAACAATAACAGAAATAGCCCGGTATAGAGCGTCACTTCACCGCCAAAGGTAATGTGACCCAGAAAACTCATCCCCAGAAACACCGCTACCAGGGCAATGGACACCGAGGCAAAAAACTCCAGCACCGTGGCAGACAAAAAAGCCAGCCGGAGAACCTCCATGGTTTTTATCCGAAAATCTTCACTGGCATTGGCCAATTGTGTCTGTGCAAAGCGTGTTCGCGCAAAGAGTTTCAGCGTTGCCAACCCTTGTAGCCGATCAAGAAAGAAGCCTCCCAAACGTGAGAGTGCCTGAAAGTTTTTCCGGTTAGCCTGTGCCGCTTTCATGCCAACCAGAAGCATAAAAACAGGAATCAGCGGTGCAGTTACCAGGAAAATAATGCCCACCACCCAACTTTGGGGGATAACAACCACCAGCATAATGGCCGGTACCATCACCGCCAAGGCCATCTGGGGCAGGTATTTGGCAATAAACTCCTGCAGTTCTTCCACCTGTTCAACAGCAATCGCCGACCAGCTACCCCCGGGCCGCTCAGCTATCACCGGGGGACCAAGACGACGTAATTTATCCAGCAGCAGTTTACGCACGTCTACCCGAACACAGGCACCTGCCCGGAAACCGCAAAACTCACGCCCCCAGGTACAAGCTCCACGAGCAACAACCAACATCAGAACCCGGAAAAAATCTTCCGTCAACATCGCCCGGGTAGCCCCCTCCATCACCAGCTGATGGATCATCACGGCCATGATCGAAGCCTGAACAATCAGCAAAACGCCATTGAGTAGACCAAGCCCCATGGAGGTCAGTAGCCATTGCCAGGCCGGCCTTATCTGCCTTAACAGCCAGAGATAGGCCTGCTTTTGTGTACTTTGACTCATCTTTTCAAGGTATGTCCCGGACTACTGACCACGTGCGGTGCATTGTACATAACTGGCCCGGTACTCACCACGAGCATACCGACTGGTTTTCAAGTACTTCCACCCCCTATAATTACGGGTCAAACTCATTTTGTGGTTCAGCTCTTATGAGTGTCCAAAAGGACAGCCGCTTCAGTCATTCAACCATTGGCCACCATGCTTCAGAATATTCGCATCATCCTGATCAATACCTTCCACCCCGGCAACATAGGCTCCGCTGCCCGGGCCATGAAAACCATGGGCCTGAGTGACCTCTGCCTGGTGACACCTGCACGCTTTCCCGCACCGGAGGCAGACGCCATGGCGGCCGGTGCCCTGGATGTGCTGGAGCAGGCCAGGGTATTTGACTCTCTGGATGAAACCATTGCCGATTGCTCCCTGGTTATTGGCACCAGTGCCAGAATACGCTCCCATTCGTTTTCACGCCCGATGCTGGGAGCGCAAGCATGCGCTGAGCAACTGCTCTGTGAATCTCGCCAATCGACCGTTGCCCTGGTATTTGGTCAGGAAACCATGGGCCTTACCAACAGCGAACTGGAAAAGTGCCACTTCCATACCAGTATTGATGCTAACCCCGAGTATCCGGTACTCAATGTTGCCCATGCCATTCAGATTCTCTGTTATGAAATCTTCAAGGCATCACTGAACAAGCTGAAAAAAGAGAACCACTGGCACGATGAAAAACCCGACCATGAATACCCTCTGAATAAGGAGCTGGAAAATTTCTATGAGCACCTGGAAACCACACTGACCGATATCGACTTTATTATTCAACAGCACCCGGGACTGGTCATGACCCGGCTTCGTCGCTTGTTCAACCGTGCCCGCCCTGAAGCCAAAGAGTTGAATATGTTGCGGGGCATACTGAGAGCCGCCCAGAAAGCATCCGGAAAAAACAGCAATACAAAGCGAAGCCGCAGTTAAAGTTTGCACTGCTGCCAGTAGCTCTCCATCTCTTCCAGCGTCAGCTGTTCAAACGGTTCCCCATGTGCTGTGGCAAGGGCTTCCATTTTCCGGAACCGATCATCAAATTTATGGCAGGCTTGGCGCAATGCCATATCGGCATCAACACCAAGGTGCCGGGCAAGATTGACACAAGCAAATAACAGGTCACCCACCTCGTCGGAAATCCGCTCCTGGCTTTCACTTCTGGCGACACGGATTTCATCCAGCTCTTCATGAATCTTGTCAAACACAGGCTCCGGTTCCGGCCAGTCGAAACCCACTGTGGCCGCTGCCGCCTGAATTTTTTCGGCACGCTGCAAGGTTGGCAACATGGTCGGCAAATCAGGCATGGCTGAGTGACGCTTGTTGGGTCCTTGCTGTTTTTTTTCTTCGGCCTTTATTTCCTGCCATTTCTGTTTGACCTGTTCTGTTGTCAGCGGCTGCCGGGAAGCAAACGACTCCAGGCTACCATCCGGAAAGACATGGGGATGCCGACGCAGTAGCTTCATCAATAGCCCTTCACTGATGTCGGCAAAGTCAAAATAGCCGATCTCACTGGCCATCTGGGCATGAAAAATCACCTGAAACAACAGGTCACCGAGTTCTTCTTTCAAGTTGTCGTAATCTTCCCGCTCAATGGCTTGGGCGACTTCGCAGGCCTCTTCCAACGTGTAGGGGGCAATGGTGGCAAAGGTCTGTTTCAGATCCCATGGACAACCATGTTCTCTATCTCTGAGTCTGGCCATCAAAGTAATCAGATCATCAATGGAGTGTGACAAACCTCGCTCCTGCTGGTGAAAGTATTAATAGGGACAGTATTCCCACGTCAGGCGATGGTGTTGCCAAAGGTACAAAAGCCTTGAACCACAAAGACACAAAGACACAAAGACACAAAGACACAAAGACACAAAGGAAAATTTTATTAATTTACCGGGCGTAGCCCGGTCAAGCCCCAAATGCCCATGGCGCGTGAAAATATTTTGCACCACCCTCAGGGATGAAAAATGGTTGAGCAAAATATTTTTCACGGCAAAAAACTTTGTGTCTTTGTGCCTTTGTGGTTCCCATCTTTTTAAAGCTTTTTGCAACATCATCGTCTAATCGATAGCACAACTTAACTCATGTTACGATGACGAACCGCATCGATAACATTGGGCAACTGACTTACCCTGGCAAGAATGCGTCCCAGGCTCTCAAGGCTGGGAACTTCCATGGTCAGCAGCATGCTGGCCAAATGCTCTTCCTTGCTGGTACGGGTCTGCATAGATAGAACATTCACCTTGTCGTTAGCCAATACCATGGTAATGTCTCTTAACAAGCCCGGGCGGTCATAAGCCGTTATGATAACATCCACCGGATAACTGTAGTCCGGTTGGGTACCCCAGTTAACTTCGATCAGACGCTCCGGCTCACGACTACGCATAGAGAGCGCAGTGTTACAGTCTTCACGGTGAATCGTTACGCCACGGCCGACGGTGATATAACCGATGATCGGATCCCCCGGCACCGGCTGGCAGCAACCCGCCATCTGAGTCAGCAGATTACCGACACCGTCAATAGTAATGGTGCTGTCCGATATCCGTTCCTGTTGTGGTTTGGTGCGAATTTCAAAGGTTTTTTCTTCTTCTGGCACAACCTGCTTCTGCGCCAGCAAAACCACATGGCGAAGTTTTATGTCACCGGCACCGATACCGGCAAACATATCATCCGGTGACAGGCAGTTCACCGACCGGGCAAGTTCAGCGTAATTAACACCCTGCAACGCCTGACGTTTAATCTCCAGTTCCAGCAGGCTCTGACCATCTGCGATATTGGCGTCCCGATCCTGCTTTTTGAACCAGCTGGTAATCTTGGCCCGGGCGCGACTGGTGTGGACATAGCCAAGGTCAGGGTTCAGCCAGTCCCGGCTGGGATGGGCACTGGGGGCAGTAAGAATTTCCACCTGATCACCAGTTTTGAGTTTATGGGTTAACGGTACAATACGACCGGCAACTTTTGCCCCTCTGCAGCGACTGCCCACTTCTGAGTGAATCCGGTAGGCAAAATCGATCGGGGTAGCGCCCACTGACAGATCAACAACATGCCCATCTTTAGTAAACACATAGATTCGGTCTGGCTCTACGTCCGCACGCCATTGGCCACCCAACTCACCCAAGTCGCCAAGGTCTTCATGCCACTCCATAACCTGACGCAACCAGGAAATTTTTTCCTCGTAGCTGTCACTGCGGTTATTTACGTCGGTGCCCTTGTACTTCCAGTGGGCGCAAACCCCAAGCTCGGCTTCCTCATGCATGTCATGGGTACGTATCTGAACTTCAAGGGTTTTGCCTTCAGGGCCAAACACCGCCGTATGCAGGGAGCGGTAGCCATTCTCTTTCGGGGTGGCAATGTAATCATCAAACTCTTTGGGAATATGATTCCAGAGCGAGTGCACCACCCCCAGAGCCGCATAACAGTCGCGAACTTCATGGGTGAGAATACGAACCGCGCGAATATCGTAGAGATCACGAAAATCGATGTTTTTCTGTCTCATCTTCCGCCAGATACTGTAGATATGCTTCACCCGGCCATTAACATCACTCTCAATCATTGCATCGGACAGTGATGCTTTCAGGGTATCGGCCACATCGGTAATGTATTTCTGGCGATCCAGTCGTTTGCCATCCAGTAGCCTGGCAATCTTCTTATAGTCATGGGGCTTCAGGTATCGGAAGGAGAGGTCTTCAAGCTCCCACTTGATATAACCAATACCGAGCCGGTGAGCCAGCGGCGCATAAATTTCAAATACCTCCCTGGCAACACGCTGCCGCTTCTCCTTGGTGGCATGCTGAACCGCCCGGATGGCGCAGGTTCGCTCAGCCAGTTTGATCAGGGCAACACGGACATCGTCAATAATGGAAACCAGCATCTTGCGAACTTTTTCCAGCTGGTCCTGTCGATGATCGAGCACCTGCTTTCTGGGGTTCTGGATATTACTGATGGCCGCCATGCCCTGAACATCCTTGATCAGACCGGCAACCACCTTGCCAAAATTCTCTTCAACCTGATCAAGGGACAATTTGGTTTCACGGACAGCCCGATAGAGGACAGCAGCCACCAGGGTATCCATATCCAGTTTCAGCTCAGCAAGGATCTCTGCCATGTCCAGACCGGTTCGAAAACACCCTTTTCCGGTAGGCCAGGCGGTTTCTTCAACATCGAGAGAGCGTTGCAATGCCAGCAGCTCAGCCTGTCGGGCCAGTTCGCAGGCTTCCCTCAGGCTATCAGTATCACCTACGCCATAACGTTCCTGCAGGCGGTTCAGCCAAGCGCCCAGGTCGACACTGCCGTCGAAGAGTTGGGGCTGATCCTCTCTGACCTTGACCATCTATTCCATTCCGTCTGTTTCTGTACAAATGATGCCCTGTCACCGGTACTTAAAGCCCCGAGAGACTGTCCGTGAATAGACTACTACCCAAAAGCAGCCATTAACAGGCGGCTTGCCAATAAATTACCAAACCCGTCAAAGCATCGCCTAATCGAGCCGGGGCGCGCAGGCGGTATGTAAAGTCTGCGAAGATCGTGTGAGACTTGGGGAGCATGGAGCCAGGCGCCCCCGTCTGCGTGACCCGGGTCAGGAAGCTGTCCGAGAAGTTCCCTGAGCAATGAACTGTGAAGCAGAGTCGTTCTTGAGCAATCAAGAACGGCTCCTCGTCCTTTTATGTGGATTTCACCAGGAAACATCAGCGATAGTTCGAGCTGTTTTTACCTCAACAGAACTCAACAGAAGTAGTCTCTTCTCATGGATGGAAAACAGGTATTTATACTCGGTCTTGGCTTGCAATCTCCCCGGAAGCTGGTTGGTCAAAACTTGGATACCTTAACCAAACCCAGTGTACTTACACTCAACGTAGCTGCTGACCGCGGCAGCTTGTACCTATGTGCCTGTTGCGGCAAGCCCTGCCCGGCTCACGACTTCAAGGCATTGACCTGGCGGCACCTTATCTTCTTCCAGCACCACTGCTTTATCACTGCTCAGGCTCCAAGAACCAAGTGTGAAAAACATGGCGTTCATCGCATAAATGTCCCCTGGGCCAGAGGGGGCAGCAAGTTTACCCTTTTGTTTGAACAGGCGTTATTAATGTTGGCCAGGGAAATGCCAGTTAAAGCCTGTGCTGAGTACGTTGGCGTCAGGGTTAAACGCATCTGGCGGGTTATCCAGCACTATATCGGCAGGGTCGGCAGGGCTTTACTGCAGATGGATCTGTCAGAGCTGAAAGTCATCGGGCTGGATGAGACGGCTTCCAAACGGGGGCATAATTATGTCACCGTATTCATTGATATGGACCGATCTGACAAGCCAGTGGTGTTTACCACACCGGGCAAGGAGACGGTCAAGCAATTCAAGACATTTCTTGAAGGGCACGAGGGTAAGGCAGAGAACATTCTGGAGGTAGTCTGTGACATGTCTCCCGCTTTTCTGGCCGCAGCCAAAGAAGAACTGACAGAAGCCAATGTGACGATTGACTGGTTTCATGTTGTACAACTGTTTACCAAGGCATTAGACGACGTTCGTAAAGCTGAGTGCAAGTTGCGGCACATGCCGAAAGAGCTTCGCTGGGCGATATTAAAAAATGCAGACGGCCCCTTGACCGAAAAGCAAATAGCGGCACTGGCCGAACTGGAAACCAGTGACTTACATACGGCAACAGCATGGTATATCAAGGAAAAGCTACGCTGGATTCGCAAGGCTGAAACCAGTAATGCGGCTCGCTGGCGCCTATCCAACTTCATCAATTACGCCAGGAATAAGCTGGGCTACGTAGATATTCTTGAACCTGTGCGTGTAAAGCTCTGGAAACCGTGGAGCGCCACGCAGAAAAGATATTGGAACGCTGGAATTCAACCTACACAAATGCTCGCATGGAAGGATTGAACAGCCTGTTTCAGGCAGCAAGAGCAAGGGCGAAAGGCTATAGAAATACAGGGACATTTATCACGATGATTTTCCTGATTGCCAGCCCTGTTACTGACATCCTCAAATCCATATGAAATGACGAGGAGCCATTCTCGGACAGCCTCCTAGCTGGCAATATTCGTGTACGAACAAAAACTTGCCAAGGCAGCGTAAAAAAATATAGAGAAAAACTTGCTGTATCACTATAACGCCACTCGTATAACAATGAGTGGCATTTATGCCAAAGAGAGCTTTTATTGCGAGCAAAACAGCATATCAATTATCGGAAAGTGCCGCCTTCGGTGTTTCAGAATTTTCATAAATCAACAACGGCTCAGAGTCACCATTAATAACCGAGGCATCAATCACCACCTTGGAAATGCTCTGATCGGAAGGAATTTCATACATTGAGTCAAGTAATACCGCCTCAAGTATCGAGCGCAGGCCTCGAGCACCGGTTTTACGCTCCATGGCTTTTTTTGCAACAGCACACAATGCATCCTGACGAAAATCGACTTCCACCTCTTCCATATCGAATAGCTTGCTGTACTGCTTGGTCAGCGCATTCTTAGGCTCAACGAGGATACGCACCAGCGCCTCTTCATCGAGTTCTTCAAGGGTTGCAATGACCGGCAGACGGCCAACAAACTCAGGGATAAGTCCGAATTTCACCAGATCTTCCGGCTCAACCTCTTTAAATGTTTCACCCAGGTCCTTTTTGTCATCCTTGCTGTTGACTTGCGCAGAGAAGCCAATACCAGACTTGTCGGTTCGACCACGAATCACTTTATCCAAACCGGCAAAAGCACCGCCACAGATAAAGAGAATATTGGAGGTATCAACCTGCAGGAACTCTTGCTGGGGATGTTTGCGCCCACCCTGGGGTGGAACCGATGCAACCGTACCCTCAATCAGCTTGAGCAGAGCCTGCTGAACACCCTCACCGGAAACATCGCGGGTTATTGACGGGTTGTCAGACTTCCGGGAAATCTTGTCAATTTCATCAATGTAGACAATACCCATCTGAGCCTTTTCTACATCGTAATCGCACTTCTGCAGCAATTTCTGAATGATATTTTCAACGTCTTCACCAACATAACCTGCTTCCGTAAGGGTTGTGGCGTCAGCAATAGTGAATGGTACGTTGAGCATGCGTGCCAGCGTTTCGGCAAGCAGCGTCTTACCACTTCCTGTAGGACCAATCAGCAGGATATTACTTTTACCCAGCTCGACTTCATCTTTCTTCTTGCTACCTTTGGCATCGCCAAAGCTCAGACGCTTGTAGTGATTGTATACTGCTACAGATAAAACTTTCTTGGCCCGGGGCTGACCAATTACGTACTCGTCGAGAGTTTCCTTGATCTCTCGAGGGATTGGCAGCTTATCTGAAGACACTTCGCCACTGCTGTCCTGAATTTCTTCACGGATGATATCGTTGCATAGATCAACGCATTCATCACATATGAATACGGAAGGGCCGGCAATCAGCTTGCGCACTTCATGCTGACTCTTTCCGCAGAAAGAGCAGTACAACAACTTACTACTGTCTTCACCCTTACCGCTTATTTCGTCGGTCATTCGATTACCCTGTTATACGGACAATGCCTGCCCTGCACTCACCAGTGAAAATAGATTACTAAAACAGACCTGCCAGTCAAACGGATCAAGACCTATTTCATGATTCACTATTACATGCCTTATGAAATGCAGGTATCGATGCATGTTTTCAAGTGCTTGATCTGCGTGATACCAGAATTCATGCCCTGACCATCCGGGACCATGCATGATTCTGGCAAACTATTCTGACAGAGTTCCCCCTATCAAGAGAACCCATCCAGTGGGTTAGTGTTCAACGACTTTGGATAAAAATCAACCTGCTGGCATCATAAATATTGAAAATAGCATACTGCACAGAGACTATTTTCGTGAATTACAGAACGTCCCACTTGGGACCACATAAAAGAGCCATCAACTCATTTAAGGACCCAAGGCTCATGACAGGCCATTCAGCTTACTTTTTGTCTTTATTTTCGTCTTCACCACGACGATTCATGACCTGATCAATCAGGCCATACTCAACCGCCTCATCACCATTCATAAAATTATCGCGATCAGTATCACGCTCAATGACTTCAAGAGGCTGACCAGTATGATGAGCCAGAACGTGGTTCAGCTTACTGCGGATGCTCAGAATCTCACGGGCATGAATTTCAATATCTGAGGCTTGTCCCTGGAATCCTCCAAGCGGCTGGTGAATCATTACCCTGGAGTGCGGCAGACAATATCGTTTACCATTAGCACCACCAGCCAGTAACAGAGCCCCCATGCTCGCCGCCTGACCAATACACATGGTGGAAACATCAGGCTTGATAAATTGCATGGTGTCATAAATAGACATCCCGGCTGTTACCGACCCACCCGGTGAGTTGATATACAGGTGAATATCCTTGTCCGGATTTTCTGATTCAAGGAACAGCAGCTGAGCAACCACAAGATTTGCCATATGATCTTCAACCTGGCCCACCAGGAAGATCACTCGCTCTTTGAGGAGGCGAGAATAAATATCGTAAGAGCGCTCACCTCTGGCTGATTGTTCAACAACAATAGGTACCAGTCCTGAGTTAGTGATCGCAACGGCATGCGGGTCTGTCAGATTGGACATATCCTGTCTTAACTCCTTGCCAAGTCGAAGAAAAGCGACTGCTCTGCCAGTCTTGTAAACTGATAGGGTAGACGCTTGTATACCAGATTAAAACGACCAGAATCGATAAAACCTTAGCTGCATGTCATGGGGATCGGTAAATCATTCACCCATTCCCGACGTTCTACATACAACGCTTTTCTACAAGCGAATTCAGGAAGTCTCTCCCTGCTCTGCCTCTTCAGTTTCAGCTGCACGCTCGGCAGGCCTGATGGCCTCCTGATAGCTGCATATTTGTTCTGAAACCTGAGCAGCTTCCAGAATAGCATCCACCACCTGCTCTTCCAGAACAACATACTTGATCTGAGACAGCTGTTCATCGTTGCTGTAGTACCAGTCGATAACCTGCTGCGGCTCCAGGTAAGCGGAAGCCATTTCCTCAATCATGGCACGCACACGCTCATCATCAACATTGATATCACGCTGCTTAACCACCTCACCAATCAACAGCCCCAGCGCAACACGCTTGTTGGCATCGGCTTCAAAGAGTTCTGCAGGCAACTTCCTGGGATCAAAACCACCTTTCATGCCGCCAAACTGCTTTACTGCCTGTTCACGCATACGGTCGATTTCCTGAGAGGTCAGAGCAGCAGGCACTGCCACTTCATGAATCTTCAACAGTCCATCCATTACCTGATTCTTGACTTTATTCTTAACAGCCTGACGCAGTTCACGCTCCATATTTTTGGCAACTTCCGTACGGAAAACTTCCAGACCACCTTCGCTTACACCAAAGCGAGCAAAAAACTCATCATTCAGTGCAGGCAGTTCTGGCGCAGCAACCTTGTGAACCTTGCAGACAAACTCAACAGACTGGCCTGCCAGATCTTTCGCCTGATAATCTTCAGGAAAAGTCAGGGACAATAACCTCTCTTCGCCGGCAGAGACACCCACCAGGCCATCTTCAAAGCCGGGAATCATTCTGCCAGAACCCAGCTCCAGAGTGGAGTTCTCTTCGCTGCCACCTTCGAAAGATTCACCGTCTTTAGTGCCATCATAGTCAAAGGTAATGCGGTCACCCGTTTCTGCAGCACGATCAACGTCAGCAAACGTTATGCTCTGTTTGCGCAGGGTTTCGATCATTTCGTCAACATCAGACTCCTGAACATCAGCAACCGGGCGCTCAACGGTAATACTGCTGAAATCATTCAGCTCAATTTCAGGGTAGATTTCAAACGTGGCAACAAAAGTGAATCCTTCGTCATTATCAGACAGGGTTTCAACAGATGGCGCACCGGCAGGATTCAGATTCTGTTCCTGAATGGACTCTATAAAGGAAGACTGCATCATCTCACCGAGCACTTCCTGCCTGACACCCTCACCGTAACGACGCTTGATCACTTTCATTGGAACCTTGCCGGGACGGAAACCATCCAGACGAACACGTCGGGAAAGGTCCTGCAAACGCTTCTTCACTTCATTATCAATATCAGCAAATGGGATAGTGATGGTCAGCTTGCGTTCGATACCCGAAGTCGATTCAAGGGAGATTTGCATTTTTGTTCCTCAACACCAAAACCTGTGTAAACAATGAGCCAAAGGGAAAATAGACTAGCAAATGTACCCGGAAAATGCACAAACACGTTCTGTCATATCGCATCCGTGCAAGACAAAGGAACACTTTCAAGACATTCCAACTTCCTGCAGGATTTGCTCCACTCTCACTTCTCAACAGTAAAAACCAATGAATAGAGCAAACTTTGCATGAAAAGCGTATTTTATAAGACCCAAGACACAGCAGCCCTGACTCAACCTTTCATATCGGCAATATTCATACACGTTTTTCCAAGGACAAGGACCAGGAGGCTGTTCGAGAATAGACTGCCCTTCGCGGCAACTGCTCCTGCGTTGCTCTAGCTCCTGCATCCATGCAGTCGTTCGATGGCAGCAAATGGGTCTAAAAATTCCGTTTTTTTTCGGCAAATAGCATCACTGCTCACCTCACAAAACGAAATTTTTTATCCTCAATTTTCTGCCATCCTCGCTATGGTGACGCCCAGTCGGGCTCTATTCTCGGAAGGCCTCCTGGTGGGTCCATACCCCCATCAGGGCAGCTTCTTTGGATGAAACATACAAAAACGGGGATAAGTAAGCTTATCCCCGTTAATGACTGGTGCGGAAGGAGAGACTCGAACTCTCACGCCTTGAGGCACTGGAACCTAAATCCAGCGTGTCTACCAATTTCACCACTTCCGCTCACAGTGCTTCCACTAAACAGATAAAACACTGTATTTTTCAGGCCACTTGGAACGCCAGAACAGCCATTGCATTGGGGTGGGCGAAGGGGCTCGAACCCTCGACCGCCGGAATCACAATCCGGAACTCTACCAACTGAGCTACGCCCACCAACAATCACCCGAAAGACTATTCAATTTAAGCAAAAGTATCAAGCTTTAAACGGGATAAACAGGAACCTGAAAGTGGGACGCACGGTAAAAATCGAACCTGCAAGCAACTTTTCAAAAACATTCCAGTGAGTTATATTTCCGGGCAGACAACTATAAGAGGGATTATTAAATCCTGTCAAGACTTCGAATACCGATGATATGCAAAATAGGCTAATTTGACTCCCGCTGGCGGCGATTTTTGCCGAATTCATAGATGCTGTCAACCGCATTTTTTGTTGGATTTTTCGCCGGTTCAGATAGAGGATCGCAGTATCAATATTATCATGATCAGCCAATTCCTGAACAGCATTGGGATTAAAGCCCGACAACAAAAGTTCAACAATAATTGCCAGCCTCATTCCCAAATGGTAACTATTCAGCACCTCTCACTTAAATCTGGAATTTTCTGATTTTTATACCATCCTTTTAACCAATATTTTTTCCCAACTTTCACCAACATGGTTCCACAGCCACCTGCAACTTTATCGACTGAAGTCCTCTTGAAAGAGAATGCGCAGCAGCGCATAGCATAAGAGTTGCCTGCCTGGAAGAACGATGTAGAGAATTGGAAGAATAAGGTTGGCAATAATAATCACAACAGCTGTAAACAACCATCGTCTGATGGTTATCAAAAAACTTGCAAAAGGGGTGACTCAACTGGCCACCCCACTGATGAAGGTGCTGATAAATCAAAAAATGACAAACCCAATCCAAAAAGTCTGAGATAGTCTTCTGGTAATAAAGCTGGTGGACAGAAAGGGCATCAGGGTGCTTGGCTCAAGCAGGTCATTTCCCTGACTATATTGAATCCCTTCAAGTTAAAAAATGTCATAAATGTCAGGCTTATCTTCTTGATATTGAGCCAGTCAAGTCTATGGAACGACAGGTGTTTGAACCAGGAAAACTGGGTGAATCCAGACCGGTCAGTCGCAGGTCAGCCAAGTCAAGCTGTGTGAGTTGAGGCGACAACTATGTTGACAAACACCGCCTTGGAGGACACTGCAGC
The DNA here is from genome assembly GCF_024606365.1 of Endozoicomonas sp. ONNA2. Taxonomy (GTDB): domain Bacteria; phylum Pseudomonadota; class Gammaproteobacteria; order Pseudomonadales; family Endozoicomonadaceae; genus Endozoicomonas. Next base: position 70 of record NZ_JAHHPO010000199.1, on the reverse strand, counting down.
TACCGGTGCCGATGTAACCGGCATGCGGGCTGAAGGCTCTCTTTCGGGCTGAAGGCTCTCTTTCGGGCTG
>NZ_JAHHPO010000198.1 GCF_024606365.1 Endozoicomonas sp. ONNA2 | reverse complement strand
GGCTGCAGCAAATGCATGTTAATAAGCCTTTTAATAATAAGGTGCTGGCAGCACTGCTTCAATTTGGACGTTATAAAAAACTTCTGCCATGAGGACAAGTTAATTAAATTAGCACCAATGCGGTTGTGTTATTGAATTAGTGGTTAATACTGCTAATATTCCCGCAATTCATCCGGAAAATCGAATATTTCTGGCTACTTGCCCTGGCATTAAACGGAGCGAATGCGGCACGTTCCACGACAATGCCTGGTGAATTGTTGACCGATATTCTCAAGCTGCTTCTTTGAAAGTTTTGTTAAAGAAAAGCCGGAGGTGATTAATCTCCGGATTCAGGATTATATTGTCAAGAAGTTAAATTCTTATGCAGTACTTTCCAAGGCTTGAATGAAACCTCTATTTGAATAGGATTGAAAATTTTCCAAATACGAACCTGTCTTGCAAGATTTTTTCCAATTAATTTTGATATTCTATCTTCAATCTCTACGGCTTCTTTCGGAGAATTAACCTCGATTGTTAATGTAGTTTTATCTGCCTTGGCACTTATAATATTAATCTCCCCATTCGGATTAAGCTTGGGTTGTATTAAAGTGCTCATATCAACTTTGTGATCAGATGAAACAACTGCGTCATCAGAAAAAATAACTGAGCCATCAGATGAATCAACTGCGTTATCAGATTCGTCATCAGTTGTCATATCATCGACGTTCAGGTTTCTAGTGGAGGTGATCCTGGGCCCATCAAGCTCCAAAAATTTGTCATCCTTTATTACCAATTCAAGCAACCGATTACCCTCGCTGTCTATAATGCCAATGTAGCCAGGGCAGTCAAAGTCAAAGCAAGGAGTTGGAGCCAAGGACCTGGTAATAACTGCCATGGCCGTGGCAATGGTACCGCAGGCACCCTTTTTATCAATGGATGCTTTGATCTTCTGAACCATGTGCAGATCATTATCACCGGATGGAATGCCTAAACTTGTTAAATCCTGAGCTTCTATGGAGATTCCCAATGCCTGTGAAATTTTCTCTAGCAGACCAGTATTACAGCTGTCCGCTACCTCTATTTTGGGTAGCTTTAGCTTATGCTTCTCTTTATATCCATTTAAATTACCAATCAGATGATTAATCGTATCAGAATCAAGGTTGTTAATTGCTGTCGCATTTCTTTTTTTCGGTTTTATCGCAACCAATTTAAGATCTTCTCCATTCACAGATCGGAACTCTTTGGCAATGGCAGAAAATTCTCTGTAACTTGCAACATGAAAATGATCCGTTGCACACATCATCTTTACGTTATCAATATACGTTCCTTTTGCATCCAAAAAACTGTCAGTAGCCATTTCATCGGATGAAAAACCTTTCTTCCATTGAAGCCGAAATTCCATAACATTACCTATAACCGCTAGCACATTTTCCCGCTCAAGTTCAGTCAAACCATCAAATAACGTTGTAATTTTTCCTTTGGTTTTCTTCTTGACAAAATCGTCTGCGGTATCCGCTACATTCTTGTCACCATTTTCCAATTCCAAATTTTGGGTTAGATAACATTCAGACAGTGTCTGTTCAATTTGCTCATCGGTGGAAAAGGCTGTAGCAATAAAGTTAGCTAACGAGACTATCTGATCACTATCATAAGGGTGGTTTTTGCTGAATTCACCGAGCTTTTGATGGATTTTAGACTCCAGCTCCAGAGTCAGGGAGCCCGGGGGGATTCCCAGTAGCAATTCCTTCCTGGCGTTATCATCCATACTCGCCAGAGCCATGCCCAGAACCGGTGCCAGGCTGGCAGAAGATGCTGCCGTACTTTCGTTGCCTTTAATGCCCAAGAGTTCAAACGATACTTTATCCATCATTGTTTTAACAATATGAGAGGCCGACAAAGTGGCTTGGGATGAGACGTCTGGCAGATTTAATGACCGGGATGTCACTGATGATATTTGTTGGTTTGAATATGAAACAGGTCCCATAGTAAGTAAGCTCTCCTATATAATAATTGAGCAATTGAGCAAGTTGAATAAAAAGTTATAGAGGAATCTATGCTCACTGCTTATTATGCTTCGTAGCATAAGCAAGCTTAGTTAAATAGATATAAATTACGAGTAACTTCTCAAAAAAAGTACTGCGAAAACATAGTCCCATATTTCTACAGGCGTTACAGGTCAATGGCAATGTACGATTGTGCTTCATATTTACCAGCACTTTATGAACACATACAATTCCGGTGTTTGTCAACATAGTTGTCGCCTCAACTCACACAGCTTGACTTAGCTGCC
>NZ_JAHHPO010000197.1 GCF_024606365.1 Endozoicomonas sp. ONNA2 | reverse complement strand
CCCCTTGAGACGCTGGCCAGAGAGGGCTTGCTTTATCAATTTATCGGCAATACCAAAGGGCTGGCATTCAAGAGTGAGCTACCGACGTACCAGTCCTTTATGCAACTCCCCCTGCACGAAGAACTGGAGCGCCTGATTGACCAGTTTGAGGACCAGGTAGAGGTTACCGAAAACCATGGCCAGCGATACATCAATGTTTTTTCCTACACAGCACCTGCTGCCTATGCCCGGTATGCCCACACGCCAGAAACAGTAGATGACCGCCCTTGGGAGCGCCCGGAACAGGGTATCCTCAAAGCCTGTCATGATGCGGGCTATATGACCGGCATGGGGCTGGTGCCGACCAGTATGCTGCAGTGTCTGCACGATACAAATTCCGGTCGGGGCTGGGTCGCCTTGCATTCGGCCATGAATCTGATCTCTGACAACGTACACGCTGGCAAATTGGCAGCGTGGAACACGCTCGCTACCGAAAAGATTGATTTTGGTCACTGCGGTATGCGTGACCTGGGCGATTACGAAACCTTTGGTCATATCCACAGCTGTTTACGGCAAATTGACACTCTTGAAAACTGCTATCCGCCGAGAGTCTCACAGCGTATTGCCCTGGCCAACAGCATCTGTGAAATCATCGTATCGGCGGTACTGGTACGATCACGCTTGCACCAGAGCTTTGCCGGTTATCACTACAAAAACCCTCAGGCACTAAAAGAAACAGCCGCATTTGTTGAATTGGCCTGCAACCATTTTTTGTCGGGGCTTATGCCCACAACAGCCACGCCAAATAGCCTCCGGTTTCTCCTTGGACGGGATGATAATGAATATCAGGCCTGGCTTGACCGGGTCGCGCAGGAGATACTTTACTGGACCGCATTGCAGCAGGATGCCCCCGGGCTGGATGAGTATGACCCGACGACTGACTGCTACCTGAACCACATGAAGGATCAGCATCTCAGTGAAGCGCTCTATCCTGATGACGCTTATACCCGCTCACGCACTGCGAATTTTTTTGATATCAATGGCCAGATAATCCTTGGAGCCTATTACTCGACATTACCACTGATAACGTTAAAGAACGGGCTGACCAAAATGTGTACTGAGATATTGAAACAGCTGAATCATTCAGGCGGGAGTTGAGATAAATCAACTTCCGCCATTAAGCATTTATGACTTCCGCACTTTGGCAGGTATTGCCATCTGCAACACTTTGCTACGGAGGTTTTTAGAGCGATCATGCTGAATGCCGTTCAGCCACATGACCTCCTCATTTACCATATCCGCCAAGTGGGTATTCAGCACAATTTTCTCCAGCCCCTTGTAGCCAGTGTTGAGTTCCAGAAAATCCTGCTCTTCCGATTCGATCAAGTTGACCAGCTGCCTGAGGTTTCTGACTTTTTTAGAGCCGACACTGTCAACCCTTCGCAAAAAGATATTGTGATAACCCCGGTTGGCCTCATGGGGCAGGACCTTCAGGATAACCACTACCTCATCTTCATCAGCAAACCGAAAGTTATTGAGCAACATAGGCGTAAAGCCTGCATAGGAAATCAGGTCATGGCCAGCCCCCATCAGCAGCTCTCTGGTCACTGTGGTAAACACCAGACCCTGATAAATAAAGTAGGAAGGAGCAGCCTGGCCATCAAACCCGAGCAACAAGTCATTGTTGACCGGCTGAGTGAGGGTAACCACCAGGTCCAGCGCCTGCTTGTCACGAATGACCCGGACGCCAAGCTCCTCGCCAACCTGCCGCGAGTGCACCGCATAATTCATGGAAACCCGCTCACTGCCCCGGAACACGATGGTTTTGTCATGGCCAACGTCGTACCCGTCCAGTTCCAGGATAACATCATCGGGCTGCAGCACACCGTCAGCCGCAGAACCCGGAATAACATGGCGAACCAGAACACCCTTGTTTTCTTTCACGCCATAAACGGTTTTAAAAAAGCCATTTTCAAGTTCTTCCGTTTCAATACCAAGGCTGGGAATGCCAGTGTAATAACCATCAGCAATGTCCTGCAAAAAGTGTCTGATGATATTTACCGGCACAATATGGGCGATATTGCTGGCTTCAAAGGGACTGTATCCCTGCATTAACACACCAATGATCTGGCCATTGACCACGGCAGGGCCACCACTGTTGCCCGGGTTACTGGCGGCATCAATTTGTCCGGCCAGAAATGAGAAGCCGGAATGACTGTAAGGTTGGTATTCCAGACGGGACAAAACCCCTTTGGTGGCACTGATGGTATCGCCACCAATGGGATAGCCAAGCAGCATCAAATCCGTTTGCAGGGGCGGAAGTTCACCCAGGGGGATAGGCATGGTACCGCTGAAAAACAGCGCTTTCTCATGGTCATGGAAGGGTACCAGCAAGGCCAGATCCAACTCGTGGGAAACCCACAAGGGCTTGAGCTTGTAACGGTCCGTCTGACCATTTTTCCTGCCTTCAATAAAAGTATGGGAACTGATAACGTGACTGTTGGTCAGTATCACCCGCTGGCCACTGCCTGGCAGCTGGATAATCGCACCGGAACCATACTTCTGCCTTGGGCCAAGGTTGCTCCATGGATTCTGATGGTCATATTGATTAAATGAGGTATAGATTTTGATGATCGAATCCCTGACGCCCTGATCTTCCGAATAAAAAGAACCCGACACGGCCGGACCGGCGGTGTTGCCATGGATCGAGACGGCAAGCAACAGAAAACAGATAGCTTTAACAATACAATTGAGTCTCACACCAAACACCTCAACGGCCAGAGAAATAACTCTTGAAATTAGCACAAAAAAAATATTCTGCATGACTCGGGGTCATGAAAGGCTTTTATCCATTGAAGATCTGATATAATCAGGTGCATTGAATGACGTTCCCCTTCAGCACCAGGCAGTGTTCCATGATTGTTCTTTCCCCGGATTTCCTGAACGAGATTTATGCCCGTCATCCTGACTGGTATCCAGCCATTGCCACCACCCGGCCTGCCCCTGAGTTTATTGCCGGACTGGCGGATATCATGGATCAATTTGACCTGATCCTGCTCGATTCCTACGGTGTCCTCTGCCGTGGCAGCACGCCCATTGAAGGTGCTGTTGAGGCAATCAAGCAGCTAAGGGCAAACAAAATCCCATTTTGCGTGGTTTCCAACGATACCCTGACCAACCGGTCGTTAGCCGCAGAAAAGTATCAATCCCGGGGATTTGATTTTACCGCAGATGAAGTACTGACCAGCCTTGATATCACCGAGCAGTACCTTAAGGGCCTTACGGACCGGGGCCGTATTGCTGTTATTGCTCCTATGGAACACCCTTCCAACCACCTGCTGGAAGGTATGGTCCGGCTTAATGGCTGTAATGGAGAGATCCCGGAAGGTATCGATACCCTGCTGTTCCTGACCGGTGCAGGCTGGACGGCAAAAATGCAGGAGAACATGGTCAATACCGCCAATGGGCGTCAGTTTGAACTGCTGGTCGGCAACCCGGACATCGGCGCACCCCATGGTGATCATGTCACGGCAACACCGGGTTACTTTATTGCCGACCTGGTAGAACAAACGATTCAAAAGGCAAAACCGACGTTGTTCGGTAAACCGGATCCTGCCATTTTTTCCATGGCAATTGAGCAACACCAGATTACTGACCCGTCCAGGGTCCTGATGGTGGGGGATACGCTTTATACCGATATTCTGGGCGGCAATGCCATGGGATTCAAAACATTGCTGCTGCAATGCGGGGTCTACCAGGATGAGGATATTATGGCAGTGATTGCCAGCACGGGCATAAGCCCTCACTATGTGGCGCCGGGCCTCGTGGGTTGCCAAAGGCCTTAAAGGGAACCACAAAGGCACAAAGACACAAAGTTTTTTATGTGAGCTGCGCCCGGCATACGGATGTGGCTTACCTTGTGTTTTCGTGCGACTACCTGGATGGTGTAAGTTTTGATCATGCTTTTGATCATGCAGGGGCAGTTGTCGATGCCTTGTTGTGCAAGCTGTTGTGCAAGGCTTTGGGAGTGATTATTGGTCATCCCCCGTGTCCGGTTGCTGATTATTCAAGTCCAATTGAATGGTGTCCAACCGTTTTAACGCTTGGCTAAGTTGTGCATAATCGCTTTTAAATTTAGCCGAATTTTTTTCATGATTCGCAGACTGACTTTCAAGTTCAGCCAATTCTTTCTGAAAATTCTCCAGCTCACCACCTTTGCGTTCGGCTTTTTCAAGCTTTTCCCGACACTTTTTAATCAATTTTTGAACGGAAGCATGCTGCTTATCCTCAGTGGCATATTGCTTCTTTAGCGCGTCACACTCCTGCTTTGGATTTGCATAACCGGTGACCAGCTTGATATCCATATCCAATTTAATTCTATAATACCGGTTTAACGCTATACGAAATTCTTTATATTCCTCTTTAAGCTTCGTGGATTTTTGGTTAATGGTAGTCAACTCTGTTTGCAGAGTCTTCATTTTATTCTGAATATCCGCTATCAGCTTGCCTTTGCTTTTGGCTTTATCAAGCTTTTTCTGACATTCCTGAATCGATTTCTGAACAGACTCGTGTTGCTTATCCAGGTCGGAACACTGCTTCTCCCGCCAGGCGCACTCCATCTGCGGATCTGGATAGCTGGTGACCAGCTTGATCTGTTCGTACACCGGCTTCATCGAATCCATGAGATCTTTGGCATTGGCCAGCACTTCTTTCTGCTTGCGTATATCGATACCACCTTCACCGCTTTCCTGGTAATCTGCCAGCTTTTGTTTTAAATGATCTTTGGCTTTCCTTAACTTACTGCACTGTTCTTTATAACTGTCTGCACTTGATTTAAGCTTGCAACCAATATTGTGTTCCCGCGTATTGAGCGTATCCAATAAATCCTTCATATTATCCCTGAAGGCCTGGTGCAATACGGTTTTCTCTGAATAACGCCGAAATGTCTGTGAGAGGTGTTTTGCCAGCCATTTAAGCCTGAACCCGTCACTGAAACCACGCTTGAATCGCGGATTTTCCAGGTCTTTGAGCTTTTCCAGATACGCCTTGTCATTGAGATGCTCCATTTCATCCAGTTTGTTTAGATACGCCAGGCATTCCGGGGGTTCCTGTTCTTCCCGATAACGCATTCCTTCCAGATGTTTTTTCATTGCCGGGTGGTTTGCCAGATGTTCCCGTGCTTCAGAAGGCTCCATTCCTATTGTGTCAAAGGCAGCCTCAAGGGCAGAAACATAGGCACGATTGGTAATATATGGATCAGCTAATGGCGCCCTATCCACATGATCCAGAATTTCCAGCCGCTCAAACACCGTGGCTTTTACTGTCTGGATTTGCTGCTGTAAACGGTGGGTTTCTTCCATTAAATCCTTTGCCAGCCCGGTGTTTTCCAGTTCTTCACGAAACACTTTTTTAGCGGCGACATATTGCCAGGCAGGCGATGACGGCACTTCAGACTGAAGGTTTTTCACCAGCTCCTCGGTGCCGTTGTAATCTCCTTCAACCTTTGCCAAGACAGGGTCTGTGACAGAATCTTTTACCGATGCCGTTTCCGGTGTTTTTTGCGGGCGCCGTACCGGGTGAAGCGGTCTTTTCTGGTGAATGGCCCGGTCGATAAATTCCTGGAAAGTCTTACCCGCCCCCTGGTGGACCCACTTCACACCATCTTTCAAGGGTTTCGGTTTCAGTTCCTGTTTCAGTCGTTTTTTTCCCTTGGAAATATCCGTGAAAGCCTTGTCACTGGCCAGGTAATGTTCAATTTTACGGTCATCATCATGGATATTTTCGGCATACACAGCTTTAAGCCGGTCAAGCTCAGCTAAATAGTCACTTTGCTGCTTGCCCTGATTTTCATCCACCTTTTCTACATCTCTAGCCAAGGACTTGGATTCCTTAAGCAACTTATTATACTTTGGCGGGTGGAAGGTTTGCCCTTCAGGATCAGAGTTTGCCCGTTGACTTGCTCCGCCTTTATCATCGATGCCCAGCTCTGACCTTTTTTGCCTTCTTTTTTTGGCGGTCTTTTTTGGTGGCTTTTTCAGAGACTTGGTACTTTCAGGTCGGGTCGGTAGTGGCTGCCCTTCTGGCAGATCCCGGGCATCCACTCCGGTTGCTGACATGGCTGGCTCTTGCTCTTGAGTGGTCCGGCCATTGAACGAGCTTACGTCATCTTCAATACCGCTATCGTACTCTTTCACCCAATGGTTGACCCCGGGGGAGTGGGGTGGGCCAGCGATACTTTCATCCTCACTGATACCGGAATCCTCGGCAATACTGGCCAGCTCTTCGCTTGTCTTGATGCCTTGATTTTTGTGATCCGCGGCAGAGGGGGCTATTTTCATGTCCTCTGCAACAAAGGAGTCTAATTTCAAGCCACCTGCAGCACGAATCTTTTCCCTTCTGCGTTGCCTGGCAGCACTGTTGCGACCTGATGGACCAGTGCCATCTGTTTTTTTGATATCTCTATTCTGAATAGGAGTATCCGTTTTTTCACCAACCTCATCTTGCGGAGCCCGGCTCTTTTTAGCGACCTTGCCAACCCTGGAAACCGGTGTCCCCCGGTGGGTGGCGTTGTGACTTTCTTCAGCAGGTTTTACTGTGCCACTTTCACTGGAACTATTAACCCCAACCGGTCTTTGGCCTTCAATCCCTTGTGGCATGTTTATATCCTGTGTTTTATTGGTCAAACCCTGGCTTCTGTACTCCATCATCGGCTGAAATCAAATGGCTTTCATACTCAGAGCAGATTTGACTGGCAGAAAGTGTCAAAAACGCAGGAAAAGGGCTTTGAATACCATGCGCTCCGGTTTGGAGCCTTCCCCGGACAACACACTTTGGTATGGCGTGGTTTTTTAACCGGTCAGAGCCGGGTATCGGCAATGGCCTCTTCATAGGTTGGGGGCGCTTCCCGCATTATCTGCAGGTAGGAAGGTAATTCCGTTGCCTCCAGGCAGGAAGGTAATTCCGTTGCCTGCCGGCAGGAGACCTGCTGAGCTTCCCCGGAACGCCCCGGGCCTGTGGCTGGCACAATGGCATACTCATGAGCATCAACCGGAACAGGCTGGGCATGCTGGCGATAATAATGCGGCTGTCTTATGGCCATTTGTAAAAGCTGACAAGTTGAGGCTTCAGGGTTGTCAGACCGCATCGTCCTGACTCTCAGATGAACGGCAACAATACAGTAACAAGTCACCAGGGATGCGCAGCTTAAACCCACAAGTAACCCGAAAAAGGGACCCGCTTGAAGGTATGTACTGGAAGATGCTGTGATCGCAGTGCTGCTTTCAGGTGTCTGCGTGGTGGGAGGACATAAAGCCGGGGATTCATCTGACCAATCGAGGCAATCGTTATAACCGTCGCACTGCCGACTAAAAGGGACACATATTTTACTGTTGTTGCAAAGAAAGGCATCCTCCACTTCACATTTGGTTCTTTCTGGACAATAGAAAAAGCGCTCGTCTGATTGATCAGGACAGTCAGGGTAGCCGTTACACACATCAGTTTTTGGAATGCATCGGTGAGGCTCATGGAGGCACTGCAATTTTCCATCGCCACATGCCTTCATAGGATAACCCGAGACCATCGTCGGCAATGCCAACAGAACCACCAGGCTCTCTTTTAATCCCGGACAGACAAGACCCACCTCCGGTGACTCCATTACTTGCTGAAAGGCAAAACCCGCCACACTGCGCATCAGGCTGTTGCCGGCTTGCATGGCGCCTCTGGCGAACTGGCAGACCCGATAATCGGACAGGGCCCACCCCCGGGCCTTGTTGCCCGGATATATTAACGGACTGGCAGGTATCGTCGAGATGGTTCTGCTCTTGTCACTGCTTCGATGGCGACAAACAGTATCCCGGACAATGGCCTTTGGGGCGGACGGGGGTGATGGAAGCTGACTGGCAATGGGTTGCATGGGGGTCAGGACCTGCATAGGGTGAGATGAACTTTGGACCATCAAATAACGGTCAAGTTCACATCGTACTTGGGATTGGTCCCGGAATAACTTCGTCATTTGACTCAGTCCGGGAAAATATTGCCGCCCGCTGCCCGAAAAGAGTACAACCGGCTCAGCTTTTCGGATCGCGGGCAGCAGATAGCGTCTGTAGCAATGTGGCAGTTATTTCAGGACAGTTTATGAAATATCCCGGCCAAGAGGAGCTGTCTGGAAATAACTTCCCTATTTTCATTGCCTGACTGGATCGAGCTTGTCGAAGTTCGGTGGCACGACCCTTGACAAGCTCAGGGTGAACGGAAATCGGAAACTTATTAAAAGACAATTCCTGGGAGGCTGTCCGAGAATAGCGCCCGTAG
>NZ_JAHHPO010000196.1 GCF_024606365.1 Endozoicomonas sp. ONNA2 | reverse complement strand
TGCCCTACTGCGGTGGCAGCAAATTGGTCTAAAAAGTCGGAAATTTTTAGTAAATCCAGTTGAATTCCTGATTTGAGGTATATTATGCGCAGCCATTATTGCGGCGAACTGAATCTTTCCCATGATGGGCAGGAAGTCACCCTCTGCGGTTGGGTACATCGCCGTCGTGATCACGGTGGCGTGATTTTTCTGGACCTGCGTGATCGCGAAGGGCTGGCTCAAGTGGTGGTTGACCCTGATACTGAAGAAGCGTTTGCCCTGGCTGACAAGGTGCGCAGTGAATATGTTCTGAAAATCACCGGTTTCGTGCGCCCCCGTCCGGCAGGCACTGTGAACAGCAATATGTCTACTGGTGAGATTGAGGTGCTGGGCAAACAGGTGGAAATCCTTAACCAGGCCCAGACGCCGCCATTCCAGATTGAAGGTTATACCGATGTGGGTGAAGATGTCCGCCTGCGTAACCGGGTCGTTGATCTGCGTCGTCCTGAGATGCAGGAAAAGCTGATTATTCGCAGCAAAGCCACCGCCGTAGTACGTCGCTTTATGGAAGAGCAAGGCTTTCTGGATATTGAAACACCGATGCTGACCCGTGCAACTCCAGAGGGTGCCCGTGACTATCTGGTGCCCAGCCGTGTGCACCCCGGGCACTTCTACGCACTTCCCCAGTCGCCCCAGCTGTTCAAGCAGATGCTGATGGTCTCTGGCTTTGATCGCTACTATCAGATCGTCAAGTGTTTCCGTGATGAAGATCTGCGAGCAGATCGTCAGCCGGAATTTACCCAGATCGATATTGAGACATCCTTCCTTGATGAAGCTCAGATCATGGGTATTACTGAAGCCCTGATCAAAAAACTGTTTATGGAAGTTAAGGGCGTGGAACTTGGCGCTGAATTTCCTCGCATGACCTATGCCGAAGCCCTAAGCCGTTATGGCTCTGATAAGCCAGACCTGCGTATTCCCCTGGAATTGGTGGACGTGGCAGACCTGATGGCCGGTGTTGACTTCAAGGTATTCAAAGGGCCGGCAGAAGATCCCAAAAGCCGTGTTGCCGCCCTGAAAGTGCCCGGTGGTGGCGAGTTGAGCCGTAAACAGATTGACGACTACACGAAATTTGTCAGTATCTACGGCGCCAGGGGTCTGGCCTGGATCAAGGTGAATGAGCTGGAAAAAGGAGTTGAAGGCCTTCAGTCGCCAATCCTCAAGTTTTTGGGTGATGATGTCACCATGAGTATCATGTCCCGGCTTGATGTTGCCGATGGCGACATCGTCTTCTTTGGTGCGGGTAAAGCAACGATTGTTAATGAAGCACTGGGTGCCCTGCGCTGTAAGGTGGGTGACGACCTGAATCTATACACCTGCGACTGGGCACCATTGTGGGTTGTTGACTTCCCGATGTTTGAGCAGACCGATAATGGTGCCCTGACCGCGCTGCATCACCCATTCACAGCACCCACCTGTACCTGTGAAGAGTTGGAGGCTAATCCGTCCCGGGCGCTCTCCCGTGCTTATGATATGGTTCTGAATGGCTATGAAGTGGGTGGTGGTTCTGTCCGTATTCATCGTCAGGAAATGCAGCAGGCGGTATTCCGTGTGCTGGATATTCAGGAAGAAGAGCAGCGTGAGAAGTTTGGCTTCCTGCTGGATGCCCTGAAGTACGGTGCGCCGCCCCATGGTGGTCTGGCGTTCGGCCTGGATCGTCTGGTGATGCTGCTGTGTGGTACGACTAACATTCGGGAAGTGATTGCTTTCCCGAAAACCCAGTCAGCTTCCTGTTTGCTGACTCAGGCTCCGGGTGAAGTGGACGGTCAGCAGCTGCGTGATCTGAACCTGCGCATTCGTCGCGATCCGGCATCGGCGACCAGTCATTGATTCATCATGGCGATCGCTCCAGCGGTTGCCGACAAAGCGTCTACTAAATAGAGGTTCCTATGGCAGGTCATAGTAAATGGGCCAACATCAAACACCGCAAGGCCGCGCAGGACGCCAGGCGGGGCAAGATCTTTACCAAAATCATCCGTGAACTGACGGTTGCCGCCAGGCAGGGCGGCGGTAATGTTGAAGATAACCCGAAGCTGCGAGCGATCGTTGATAAAGCCCTGGCTGCCAATATGACCCGGGATACCATTAACCGCGCCATTGCCCGAGGTGCCGGTGGTGAAGATGATTCAAATATGGAAGAAGTCACCTATGAAGGGTACGGGGCTGGGGGCATCGCGGTTCTGGTTGAGTGCCTGACGGATAACCGCAACCGGACAGTGGCCGAAGTTCGTCATGCGTTTTCCAGGCACGGCGGTAACCTCGGCACCGATGGTTCCGTTGCTTACCTGTTTGAACGCAAGGGCCAGATCTTCTTTGAACAAGGTATTGATGAAGAGCAGCTGATGGATTCAGCCCTGGAAGCCGGTGCTGAGGATATTGTCACGAATGATGATGGCTCCGTAGAAGTGCTCACGGAGTGGACCGGGTTCATGGCTGTAAAGGACGCGTTGGAAGCTGCAGGGCTGTCACCTGCGGGTGGTGAAGTTGCCATGATTGCATCTACCCAGACAGAGCTTGATCTGGCAGGTGCCGAGAAAATCATGAAACTGATTGATCATCTGGAAGATCTGGATGATGTTCAGAATGTCTACACCAATGCAGACATCCCTGCAGACGTCATGGCGCAACTGGGTTGAACCAGGTGGAGTTAATCGAAAACCCGGACGGCTCCGGGTTTTTTTATATCTACGCAGGGCAGCTACCAATGGGCAATTATCAGGTATCCCGAGGCCGAGGATTGTTAAATATTCAAAGCCAGAGTGATTAGAAAGAGCACCAGCGTGACACTGGCTATGGTCAGTAATGGTTTCATTTGATTATTCATCTGGCAACAAAACTCACGTTCAAGAGTAAGTCGCAACCGATGGGTTTCGTAGCCTATTTTGGTAATGCCGTGTTTCAAAATTGTAATGCTGGAAACGTGTATGTATACACAGTATTCTTTTTGAACGACAGGTTTTGGACAAAAATGGAATGGCCATATTGTTGGGGATTGATCCCGGGTCCAGGATTACCGGGTATGGAATCATTGAGGAAATCGGCTCCCAGTGTCAATACGTGGCGTCGGGTTGTATCCGAATTCAGGATGGGCCGCTACCAGAAAGACTTGCCCGGGTTTTTCAGGGTATCAATAGCGTGATTGAAATGTACAGTCCGCAATCTGTCGGTATTGAGCAGGTGTTTATGGCCCGCAATGCCGACTCTGCCCTGAAGCTCGGGCAGGCCCGTGGAGCGGCGATTGTTGCCGCAGTGAATCATGGCCTTGACGTTTCAGAGTACTCGGCCCGACAGGTGAAACAGGCAGTAGTGGGCCGGGGTTCTGCGGAAAAGTCCCAGGTGCAACACATGGTTTGTGCAATTCTGAACTTGGATAAAACCCCTCCGGCAGATGCTGCTGATGCGTTGGCAGTGGCCTTGTGTCACTCCCACACACGCTCAAGTCTGGTGCGAATGGCCGGTGCAACGGGTAGAAGAAATCGTCGGTTATTAAGTCGTTAAAAGAGATACTGGATATGATAGGCAGACTGCGTGGTATTTTGTTGGAAAAAAAAGCGCCTTACCTGCTGCTTGATGCCGGCGGGGTAGGCTATGAAGTTGAGGCGCCGATGTCGGTGTTTTATCGTCTGCCAGAGGTTGGGGCTGAGGCAACGCTTTATACACACTTTGTCGTTAGAGAAGATGCGCAGTTGCTCTATGGCTTCAGTGACGCCCGGGAGAGAGAGTTGTTCCGCACTCTGATAAAAGTGAATGGGGTTGGTCCGAAACTGGGCCTGACACTACTTTCAGGCATAGAAGCGACTGAGTTTGTCCGTTGTGTCCATGATGGTGACAGTTCCACTTTGGTGAAATTACCCGGCGTTGGCAAGAAAACAGCGGAACGCCTGATCGTGGAGTTAAAGGATAAGCTGTCAAAATGGGATAGCTCAGCTGGGCAATTTGCTGGTTTTGCGGGAACGCCATTGGAGCAGGCCCTGGAAAAACAGGCGGCTGATATTGAACAAGAAGCCGTCAGCGCTCTGGTTGCCCTGGGCTATAAACCTCAGGAAGCCAGTAAGGTTATTGGGCGGATCAAAATAGAAGGCCTGTCCAGTGAAGAACTCATCAGGCAGGCTTTAAAAAGTATGATTTAAGATGATTCCCGGGAAAAATTATGATTGAAGCGGATCGCTTAATGTCGGCCAGTGAGCGCCCCAATGAAGAGGCTCAGGATCGGGCCATTCGACCGGTCAGGTTGAGTGAGTATACCGGGCAACCCAAAGTCAGGGAGCAGATGGAGATATTTATCCAGGCCGCCCGAAAACGTGGCGATGCCTTGGATCATACGTTGATATTTGGCCCACCCGGGCTGGGCAAGACCACGCTCTCCCATATTGTTGCCAATGAAATGGGCAGTAATATCCGTTCGACTTCCGGGCCGGTTATTGAAAAGGCCGGAGACCTGGCAGCCCTGCTCACCAACCTTGAGACTAATGACATTCTGTTTATTGATGAAATCCATCGTCTCAGCCCAGCCGTTGAAGAGGTGCTCTATCCGGCCATGGAAGATTATCAGTTGGATATTATGATCGGCGAAGGACCTGCGGCACGTTCGATCAAACTGGACCTTCCTCCCTTTACCCTGGTCGGTGCGACCACCCGTGCAGGGCTATTGACATCACCCTTACGGGATCGGTTTGGTATCGTTCAGCGGCTTGAGTTCTACAGTGTGGCGGATCTCAGTGCAATTGTGCTGCGTTCTGCCGGTATTCTCGGCGTGCAGATGAACCGGGAGGCGGCCACTGAAGTGGCTCGCCGTTCAAGAGGCACACCCCGCATAGCCAATCGGTTGCTGAGAAGAGTCAGGGATTATGCACAAGTGAAAGGCGATGGTTCGGTAACCCGTGAACTTGCCGATGCTGCCCTGAATATGCTGGATGTGGATGCCAGCGGGTTTGATCATATGGACCGTCGTTTATTGCTGGCTATGATTGAAAAGTTTGATGGCGGCCCGGTGGGTGTTGACAGCCTTGCCGCAGCCATCAGTGAAGAGCGGGACACCATAGAGGATGTACTTGAGCCTTACTTGATTCAACAGGGTTATATAATGAGAACACCCAGGGGGCGGGTATTAACCAAGAACGCCTATCTGCATTTTGGCTATGATTACCCTTGATCTCTGTTGAGGTGGTATTATGAGCTAGACTTCGATTCATACTCAAAAAGCGTATCAGCTCTATTTCGCTGGGGGATTTTAAAAGGGGAGTCTGCGTCCGGTGCACAGTTCCTCTCGGGTATTCAGGTGTGTCCTGATGGGCATGCAACTAAATTTCAACAGGCTCCGGTCTCATTGAAACAAACAGGGTCTATAATATGCTCCCAAGTGGAATGCCTGAAATTTCGATGCAGGTTAGTTTGCCAATTGATAAACCAGAATCAGAGTCTTCATCAGGAGAGGTACAATTTGCCGGAACCAAAATGTGCGTGGCTCCCGTTGAAACAAGCAGACAAGTCTCCCTTGGGGATTTAAGCGAGGAAAGTGGGAATCCCGAGGCTTTGAGAGGAGTCGCAGGAATAAAAGACAGGGGATGCCGTTTGGTTAAGTGTCCTGAGTTCATTAAGGTGTTTACCACTGAAGCTGCGGAAAGTTGCGTACCTCCAACTGGTGCAGTGTGTTCATATGGCGAGGTCAAGAAGCAGGAATCAGAGCACGGTACTCTCAGTCAACTTGAAGACCTTGCACTGCTGATGGGTTTTGCCAAAAGTTTAGGACTTACTGCTAGTACAGCTGCGGATAGTGCCTCCCCTGCAGGTAGTCTTCATCCGGTTGTGGAAAAAATTGTCTATTTGTACGACAGCGAAGAACTTGAGCTGGATTCTTCTTATGAGGTGACATGTTATGCAGGGGATGGTTCAGATAAACTGTATTTGCACTTGAAGCCTACATGTACTGTTACACAGTTAACCCCTGATATTCCGCCCTTTCAACAAAAACCCTTTGATTACTCTACTTATGATCAGGCTTCACATCCGGATCTGATTCATGCTCATGGTGATTTCTACATTGAAATTGATGGTGTTAAAGAGGATAAAGTACTTTTACAATTATTTGATCGAGTAAAATCACCTGAACCGTTCAAGCAAGAATCCAAAATAAAGTTCTTTATTCGCTTTCGGAATAATATGCCTGATGATCAGATTGCCTATAAACATGCTCGCTATAGACTGGTCACTGAACGTACTGACAGGAATCAAATTTATTTTTCATGCAGTGTCCCTGTAGCAAAATCAGAAAAATCAGCTGAAAATACACTGTATATTGAATTACAGGCTCCATTTATTAACTGTCCTGAACCTGACCTGGATGAGATTTTTGATATCGAAAAGGAAGGAAAATCAACGAGAGATAAGCTGAAAAGAAATCTTGATGGCAGTATAAATAATCAAACAAACAGGGATCTTCTGCGCCAAAAGTCAATACCGATTGTGAGAAATAAGCGGAGTGCTCCTGATAAAAATGACTTTGTTGGTGAGTACCTCGGGTCAGGAATTGCGCAACGTGTATTTACCCATGCAGAGTTTAACAAATTAGCGGCAAAAGAAATCAAGTGCCGTATGAGTCCCTCAAAATCTGGAACAACGATCAGGACGTTAAATAGTACACAAAGAATATGCTCGTGTGTGATGACAGAACCCCGGTTAAAACAACGGGGCGAGATTAAGTTTGTAATGAGTCCTATAGAATATATAGCTGTTTCTTATCAGGATGATACTGTTGAGCAAATTCATGAACCCAGGTTTTACGAAAAACCTGATATCAATGTTGCTGATTTTGGCAAATTAAATGTTGCCAAAAGGACAAGGAGTTCACTGTCAGAGTCCGATGCCAGCAATAATATTGATATCTTGACCATTTTGTCGGCCCTGGAAAATAACAGGCTGGTAATGTCAAACCACGATAATTTGTCACATGCAATGGAAGTTAATGAAAGTCAGTTTAAATCCAAATCTCAGGAGGATCATCGTGTAACAGTTCTGGGTTTGCAAAGGAAATACGACAAGCAGGAGATGGTTGAATATATATTGAAAGATCCTGATGAGAAACCCGAGGTTAAATTTGAAATCATTAAAGGCATTCTGGATTTGATCGACAGATGTGACCACTTTAACAAGATAATTGAGGATAAAGGTAACGGCTGGGAGATCAAATGTGTTATTGATGGAAATTTTGCCAATTTTGCCTATAACCGAAAGAAGCATCAGCTTATTTACCTTGATGTTGCCCCTGCAACGATTACCATCGATGGACAGATTCTGCCTGGGAATGAATTTATGATGGACTGGATTCCTGAGAGGCATCGCTTTGTTTCTAAAATGTCCGAAGATCCACAGATGTCAAAATTGTTCGTGCTGGTGATGCTGACAAATGATCTTCGTCAACTTGAAAAAGTACAATCCAGACTGATAAGAGAGTCGGTTAGTCATGATTCGCATAAGGAGGAAGCCTCTTCCCTGCGTGCTGTGGTCAGCAAGGTATCTTCTTTGCTGGCTGAGGATGATCAATTTTTATCTTGGTGTGCTTACCATTTTTTTCCAGATTCTGAAGTGATTATGGAAAAAATAAAATATAACGAGGAGACATCTTTGCGGACTGAATTTACAGATGTATCCACTTTATTTGATAAGTATATAAAAGAACCTTTGGTGGATTTTCAAAAATGTACAGCTCCCGGGGCTGGTTCTGTTGATTCGGAGAAAATCAGGTCATTGCCATTATCAAGAAGAATGGAATTGCTCAGGTTGTTATCGGATGCGGTTTTTGGGCATATGAAACGAATAAAAAAGAGTTTGGCTGATGTCTCATCAAAGAAATTATCTGGTGATGGCATGGTGAATAGTTCAATGAATAGCAGTATCTTATCCAAAATAGAATCCGAAACAATGATGAGGAGTGCTATAAGAGGTGAAGCTGTGCATATCTTTGCAACTGCTAGTGCTATAGAAGAAAGTTTTAATGAAATTGCTTTTCACTGGCTGAAGAAATGGGAAGAATTTCATGACTATAAACCCGTAGGGGCGGAAAGCATTACTAGTGTGTTTGGATTAAGTCGTCAGTTATTATTGGATGCCAGGTATGATGATAGTAATGAATCTATGATGATTACCATTCCTTGCTTTCAACGATTAATCAGAAGGATTTATGGTGAAAAAGTGGATGTCCTCTTGGTTGAGCCTTTTCATGGGCATGATAAGGGGTTTCGAACGGCTTTGTTTCACTGGTGGTCTATGTCTCAAGATAAATCACTGCGCCTGGATGAGTGCATTGGGGTTGAGGCATTTCATGAGACTCTGGAAAATTTGACAAAGGATACAATGGTACTTTTTAATCAACAGCCAGAGAAATCCTATTTGATTGGGGATGTCAGAGAAAATCCATGGTCCAGTAGCTTCATCACGAAGAAAGAAATAGGGTCCAGTAAGCTTAATTGCTCATTACCAGTTACTCATATGTCATGTCAGGATGGTTATGCAAAATTACTTTTTGAAAAAATTATTATAGGCTTGAGAGAGCTTTACGAAATCAGAAAAGAAAAAATTCCGGGAAATGAAAAGAGTGAAAAGCTCTCTGACGAGGATTTTCTCAAGAAGCTCGTGGTATGGGTTCCGGGAAGCTGTGCTGAAATAGGAAAGGTTGAAACGGAAATTGAGCATGTCTTTATAAAAACGAATTTGTCTTCTAGCATCATGACTCGGTTAAAGCCATGGCTCCGTGGTTATCTCGATATGTTACAAGATACCTTTGGTAAGGAGCCCTCCCCAAGTGTGTACCTGATTATGCGTTTACCATCATCAAAAGATACCAGAGAATATGCGCGTTGGCTGTTCCGTCTTACCAAGGATGAAGATGCTAATGACATATCATTCATGAACTTTGCTTGTGGGCTAACTATGAATACGCTGATGGAGAAGATTCAGAAAAGTAGCGAAAAAACGTCATCTTCCAAACCAGGTGTTCTGTTTATTGAGGGGGGGTATGGGTATACGTCGGGTAATTTTCTTCTGCATGATTCGCCTGTGGTCAGGGCATGCTGGGGATATGATGAGGTCTTTCTCAAAGAAATAGACGGCGATAGCCATACAATAGATCCGGCCCCGGAATCAGCAGCTGCGGATAGATCTCCCAATATGGACTCCAGTGCTTATAGTATGAAGTCTATGACGTGTGATAATGAGGTCAATAGTGCAATAGCGATCTATAATTCAGTTCACTTTCGATGATGATTTTCTGATAAACCCGGTTGTAGTTCATATGAAATTTTTATGGATGTAATTTGGTTTTATGGCTACATCTATCCGTCAGAAGATTACGCTGTTTAATCTGCTGCCAGCTATAGTTTTTTACAGCATTATTACATTTGTTTTTCTTTTCTTTACTTTCCGGACAGCTTCGGAGGAAATCGGCAAAAGGCATCTTAATGAGACGTTACGATATGCAGCAACTGTAGATACAAAAATTAGTAAAGCTATCTTGGCTGGCAGGGTTTTATCCTTATCTGCCACAGGGATTTCTTATAATGACTTTTTCTCAAAAGTTATTTCAATATTCAGGGATCTGCCTTATGTGAACTCGGTATCAATCATCGATTTTGAAAAGCAAGATGGGACATTAGTAAAAAGTAAAAATTCTGTTTTTTTGGGCCATATGGACAATAATATTTCCAGATATCAAGGCTCAGATTACCCCATTCCCGATCAAGTCTATTTTTCAATAGATAACAATACAGGGTACGACTGGTATGTTAATACGGAAAAAAATGGGACCATGTTTTATTCCAGCTTGTTGCTCAGGGTTTCTGATGATCGACATGGAACTCGCTTTCTGAGGCTTGATCTTGATGCCGCCAAACTGGTCAATATGCCGACAAATCTGGATTTTCGGGTTCGCCTGATCATTGCCGACCCTTTTGGACGTATTGTGTACGCCAATGGCATATCGCTACTAAAGTACAGAACTATTGAAAAATTTTCGCAGCTTGGACCTTGTGAGGGCAGTGGTGAACTTTACTTTCCTTCGGAGAATGGCGGTTCGTTCAGGCATTTGCTTTATAGCCCCATTAAACCATCGAAACCTGACGCACCCTGTGGTTTTATGAAAGATGTTCTGCACAATGTTGTCAAAGAGGGCAGACTTGTCAGTGTTCGTGTTTTAACCAGGGGCAGTTACAAGTGGTCGGCCGCTGTTCCTGTTAAATCCACCGGTTGGTTTTTCAGTTACAGCATATTGGAAACTGACATCATGAAGCCGGTGTACAAACAGGCCTTTTTGAGCGCAAGCCTGATTGGTCTGGCCATGGTTTTAGCCATCATATGCCTGTGGTATGTCTCTGGCAGGATTACGCGCCCCCTGAATGAATTAAAACGTGAAATGAATACCTTTGGTTTCCTGCCCGATGACTCAAGTGATAATTTCCAGGATTCCAGGGATGAGGCTGTTAGCCTGAACAGGAGCTTTATCCGGTTGAAGGAACGACTGTTGAGTCGAGAAGAAGCCTTGCAAAAAGCACGGGCGCAAAATATGGCCAGTCTCGTTCAGCAGCTAAGAGGGCGGTATTTCTATTTTCATCTGGCCGGTTCAGGGGACATTACCTATGTCAGTCCATCAATTACTTCAGTATTGGGTTTCGCCGAACACGAGTTTTCAGGAAAAATTCAGGATTTTTTAACGGAATCAGTGATTAATGATTCCTTCAGAGGCATTTTGAAGCAGTTGCCACAAGGTGTTTGGCAGGAAACATTTGAACTGGAATTTTTTCATAAAGAGGGTTCCATACGCTGCATTGAAGTGGGTTGTGCGGGACACGCCAATAAAAGCTCTCTGACCCGGAAAAACAGCGGCCAACAGCTCGACAGTTTTGAGTGTATGGGCAACGATATTACCCATCTTGTTCGGGACACGGAAAAATTCAAGGCGTTGATTGCCGGATCGCCAGATGCCATTGTCATCACCGATACGGCAGGTGTTATCAACCTGGTGAACCCCAGAGTTGAAAATCTCTTTCGTTATCATGAGTTTGATTTACTGGGCCTGCCATTGGCACTGTTAATTGACCCTGAATACCGCGCAGATCTCATGCTGCTGAAGGAACTGTCCTCAGATGAAATTGACAGCCATTGTCTTGAGGCAAAGCTCTCCAGGGGGGTTGATAAGTATGGACATGGGTTTCCTGTTGAAATATCCAGCAATGTTTTGACCACAGCCGATGGTTTGCTGATATCCATCGTCTTTCGTGACATTACTCAAAGAAAGCGGATCGAAGGTGAGTTACTGAAGGCTAAAGAAACAGCAGAAAAGGCCAGCCAGGCAAAGTCCTTATTCCTGTCCCACATCAGCCATGAACTGAGAACCCCGCTTAATGGCGTTCTTGGTTATGCCCAGCTGCTGTTAGCAGATCGCGATGTACCTGTTATATACCGGGAAAGTTTATCATCCCTGGAAGCCTGTGGTTTGCATCTGTTGACCATGATTAATGACATTCTGGATATCACCAAGATTGAAAGTGGCATTGTCAGAACCCGCGTGGTGCCTTTTAATCTCCGGGCGACTTTGGATATGGTATTTGCCAATTTTCGTGAAGCTGCGAAAGTCAAGGGTCTGGACTTGCTGCTGGATATTCTTCCCAATGTAGAGTTGGAGATCGTCGGGGATAATGTCAAACTTCGCCAGGTTTTGATCAATTTGATTGGCAATGCCATAAAGTTCACGGAGTCTGGTAGCGTCTACCTGAAGATTTTTGTGAAAGGCGAAAAGCTGCAATTTGAAGTACTTGATAGTGGTGTGGGTATTGTAACATCAGATTTGCCGCAGCTATTCCAGCCATTCACTCAGCTAAAGAAAGGGCAGGAATCTGGAGGAGCCGGTTTGGGTCTCTCTATCAGTTATCGTCTGGTGGAAGCCATGGGGGGCGAACTCCGGGCTGAGAGTGAGCCCGGAATAGGAAGTCGCTTCTATTTCAGTATTCCATACCAGCTTGGCAATGGGGAGAGTCGAAAAGAAATATCTGACTCGTCCTCGAGAATTGCTGGACCCGACGTTACTCCGGTTCACTATAATAAACAGCAAATTCTGGTGGTTGACGATAGCATTAACAACAGAGATATGTTGGTAAAGGCCCTCAAGTCTAAATCTTTTTCTGTTGAGGCGGCAGAAGGAGGGTTTGAAGCGGTGGAAAAATGCAGAGCTACACGCTACGACCTTGTTTTGATGGATCTCAGAATGCCAGGCCTGGATGGCTTTGACGCTGCCAGGGAGATTCACCGCCTCGGTCGAAAGCCATCCATCAAGATTATGGCCATATCAGCCAGTGTGTCGGAACAGACAAGAGTAAAAATGGCGAATTCCGGATTTTGTGGCTTTATTGCCAAACCCGTCTGCTTTGATGAATTGTTTAATTGTATTTATAGCCATTTGGAAAATGATAACGGCTTGTTTTCTGCTTTGCCAATTTCCGACCTTTGCCAGAAAGAAATGGCGACTGCCTTGAAGCACTTGCTTGAGATAGGTGACCTGAAAACACTGGAAGAAAAAGCCGAAGGGTGGTCCTTGCAGCCGGGTTATGGCAGCGTCCCTGAAAAAGTAATTGAATTGTGTAAGCAACTGGATGTCATGGGGCTGGAGAAACTCTTTAACGCTTTATTGGATCATTCTGGCTCGTAGTTTATGACCATCAAACAGTCTTCACTGGATAAAATTGCCGTGCCTTGCACAACCTTTAGCTGGTACTGATCCCCATTATGGTTTTTGGTGTTATGATCAGTCCTTCTTCGACTTCATAATTGATGGGTAGAGAGGTTGTCGGTGGCAGAAAACATGTCTCTGTGGGCTTTGGTTGGTAACGCCAGTTGGATTGTGTTACTGGTGTTGTTGTTACTGGTGGCAGCATCGCTTGTTTCGTGGATGATGATTTTCCAGCGGGGAATCCAGCTGAGAAATGCACAGCAAGCGATGATTGCATTTGAAGATCGTTTCTGGTCGGGAATGGATCTGATTCTGCTGTACAAGGAAGTGCAACAAAATGAACAACCTGAATCAGGGGTGGAACACATCTTTAATGCCGGTTTTACCGAGTTTACCCGCCTGCGAAACCAGGGAGCCGTTGATCCTGATGCGGTCATGGAAGGCGCTCAGCGGGCCATGCGGGTGGCCATATCCAGGGAGCAGGAGCGCCTGGAAGGGAACCTGACATTTCTTGCCAGTGTTGGGTCTACCTGTCCTTATCTGGGTCTTTTTGGCACAGTTGTCGGTATTATGAACTCTTTTCGTGGCCTGGCGGTGGTTCAGCAGCCAACCCTTGCTTCGGTTGCCCCCGGCATTGCCGAGGCTTTGCTGACCACTGCTGTTGGTCTTGTTGCCGCTATCCCCGCGGTTGTCGCCTATAATCGCTATGCTTCAAAGGTTGAAGCCCTGATGTCCAATTACGAGACATTTGCGGATGAGTTTTCCAGTATCCTTCACCGTAAAGTTTACAGTCGGACATAAAGGGATATTACCGCAATGTCACCAATGAGAAGTGGGATAAAAATCAGAAATCGTCGTAAACCCATGTCTGAAATAAACATGGTGCCGTTTATCGATATCATGATGGTGCTACTGGTGGCTTTTATGATCACTGCCCCCATGATGACCCAGGGAGTGAAAGTTGAGCTGCCCAAAACCAGTAGCGATAATATTGCCCTGCCAGAAGACAAGGAAGTTCTGGTTGTCTCTGTTAAAGCAGATGGCAGTTATTATATGGACGTTGGATCTGACCATGAAAAAGCGGTTACTCTTCCGTCACTGACAGAAAAAGTCAGTAAGGTAGTGAGTGCCAGACCAGGGATTCAAGTGTTGATTCAAGGAGACACCAACGTTGCTTATGGATCAGTAGTTCAATTAATGGCTGGCCTGCAAAACTCAGGTATCAGTCATGTTGGGCTGGTAACTGACCCGGTGGCGGTTGGCATGGAAGAGCGGTAGATGAACAGATGGTTTAATATTGCTTTTCCAACCCTTTTGGCAAGGGTGACGGAAGGTTATGGTTTTGCACTGGCCCTCTCTCTGATTCTTCATCTCATTATGTTTAGTGTACTTTTGGTCAACTGGAATGCCGACGCCAAACCTGCAATAACGCCGCCCTTGCCAATCAGTGCTGCGTTGGTATCGTTGCCTGAACCGGCGTCAAAACCGCAAACCGTCAGTAAGCCTGCACAGAGCCAGGCGGAACAAAATCGCAAAGACGAAGCGAAACGACGGGCGGAAGCGAAAAAAATGGCAGAGGCCGGGCGTAAACAAGCTGAACAGCAACGAAAGGAGCAGGAACGGCAGAAAACCCTGGCCCTGAAGCGGGAAGAGGAAAGAAAAAAAGATGAGCTTCGTCAAAAGGAAGAAGCTGCCCGGAAACGTCGAGAGCTGGAAAGACGTGAGCGGCAAAAGGAACAACAGCGTAAAGAGCAGCAAGCGCTTGAGCAAGCCATGGTTATGGAACAGCAAGCTTTGGCAGCGGCTCAGCAGCTTGAGCATGACCAGCGGCAGCAAGCACAATATGCAGCGCTGATTAAAAGCCTGACCTCCCGGTATTGGAACAGGCCTCCCAGCGCACGCAATGATATGGTGGCAGAAATTCGTATCAGTCTTTCTCCCTTTGGGGATGTGCTGGATATTACGATGCTGAAGTCCAGTGGCAACGATGAGTTTGATCGCTCTGTTATCCAGGCTATACGCCAGGCATCGCCCTTTTCCGAGTTGAAGGACCTTGAACGACGAATTTTTGAGCAATATTTCCGACGAATTACTTTCCGATTCAGGCCCGAGGATCTGGTTAAATGAGGCACTTTTTCAAAACCTTTTTATTATTTTACTGTTTGCTTTGGCAGATGAGTGCTCAGGCAGAGCTTATTATTGAGGTCACCCGGGGCAATGACAAAGCTGTGTCCATGGCGGTTTCCCCTTTCAGCTGGAGGGGGGAGAAAGTATTGCCAGAAGACCCGGCGGCAATCATAGATAACGATTTGAAACTCAGCGGCCTGTTCAAGGCAATGCCACGAGCGAGTATGCTCAGCTTTCCAGCCAGTGAGTCAGAAGTTTTTTACCGTGACTGGAGGTTGCTTGGGGCTTCTTACCTGGTAACGGGGCAGGTGGTGCTTAAGGACAATGCGTACACCATGACCTATCAGCTTTATGACGTTATCAGGGGAAAGCGCATAACCAAGGGGGGATTTACCGGCAACAGCATCCAGCTTCGGGAGATGTCGCATCGCATCAGCGATGCTGTCTATGAAAAGATTACTGGGCTGAAGGGCGATTTTTCAACCCGGATTCTATACGTAACAGCCAAGAGGCATGACGCCAAAAGAACGGATTATCAGCTTAATTATGCCGATGCTGATGGTAAACGTAACAGGAAGGTTTTCAGCTCCAGCGAGCCTATTTTATCACCCAGCTGGTCGCCAGACGGGACAAGGGTTACCTATGTTTCCTTCGAGGAGGGGCGTCCAGCTATTTATATGCAGGAACTGGCAACAGGGATCCGCAAAAAACTGACCGGTTTTAAAGGGCTGAATAACTCCCCGGTATGGGCTCCGAACGGCAAATCCATTGCCATGGTCCTTTCCAGGGATGGTAACCCGGACGTTTATATTCTTGATCTGGCAACAAATAAAATCAGTAATGTTACAACTCACTATGCCATAGACACTGAACCAGACTGGATGCCAGATGGCAATAGTATCGTTTTTACCTCAAATCGAGGCGGGAGTCCTCAGGTCTATCAGCAGAAGGTCAGTCGAAAAAGTGATGGTGAATTTATACCAACAGACAAGCCTCGTCGTCTAACCTTTGAAGGGCGGTTCAATGCCCGGGCCAAGGTCTTTCCGGATGGCAAGTCCCTGGCTCTGGTGCATAAAGGGGCAGGAGCCACTGACTTTAACATCGCGGTTCTCGACCTGGATACCGATAGACTGCGGCTACTGACGTCATCCAGACTGGAAGATTCTCCCAGTATCGCTCCGGGTGGGCGCAGATTGATCTATTCTGTTCAAGGTGGCAAGAATGGCGAGCTGGGTATTGTTTCTGCAGATGGCCGTGTGAAACAGCGATTGCCTTCTGCTGAAGGTGATGTGCGCGAGCCTGCGTGGGGGCCTGGTAATGAACTCAAATAGTTAAAACCAGGGTGAATCGCTCTGTTGTGTTCAAAGTGATACAAGAGAGTTCTTTTTGGCCTGTAGATATTCTGACTTGCTGCTATGCTCGTTTAATCTGTTCTTTTGAATGAGTTGCCTGAAGCTTATTTGCATGAGGCTGAATAATATCAGCTTCAAACTGGATAAGTGGAGGCAATGGTGACGGTTGTTCAATGGTGAGGTTGTCCTTCATCGCATATTTTCACTGGTATAATACTGCGTCTGGCCCAGCCAGCGGGGCTGTCGATTAATTTATACCAAGGTGGTTAAAATGACTCCGTCAACCTTTTGCTCCGTGCTCTTTTCCGGTAGCTCTTTCTCTGAGGAAACCTTATTATCCCTTGCTATTCGGGCTAGTCGGGCGACCTCTGTTCTGTTAGTGTACTGCACGAATTTTTGCAATCCCGTAGAGAATGATTGGAGTTGAAAATGCAAATCGCCAATGTTGTTAAAGCAGCTATTATGGCTGTCGCTGCTATCTGGCTGGCAGGGTGTGCTTCCAGGAAAGAGCCAACTACTGCAGAAACACAGCCGCCGGTTGTTATTGTTGAAGAAGAAGTACTGGTTGAAGTACAGCCTGTTTTGGACCCTGCAGTGCAGGCAGTTATTAACAGTGGCAAGATTGATGAGTCTCCGGAAGAGATTCAGGCGTTGCTGGAAAAGAATACCTACTTCTTCCCATTTGACAGCACCAGGCTGGGTGAGGAAGCTTACCAGTCCCTGGATGTACATGCTGCCTACCTGACTTCTGAATTGGGTTATATGAAAAATATCGTCATTCAGGGGCATACCGATGAGCGTGGTACCCGTACTTACAATCTGGCTCTGGGTGAGCGTCGTGCCATGTCGGTGAAAGATTACCTGGTCGCTAAAGGTGTTGCAGCTGATCGTATTGACGTAGTCAGCTTTGGCTTTGAGAAGCCTCTGGACCCTGAGCACAATGATACTGCTTGGGCCTTGAACCGTCGTGCTGTAATTGTTACTGAGTAACCGGCAATACCAGTTACATTCTTCTGTGTTGGCTTGCTGAAAATCAGCCCGGTTAAAAAGCAGTTTAGAATATAACTGGTATCATTATTTCGTCTGGGGGATGAATGCGTAGAGGAAAAACTGACAAGTTAATGTTGATGCTGACTTTTGCAGTGTTGGTTGCTGGTTCTCTAAGTGGCGTGGCATTTGCCGCAGCGCCCGTTGAAGAACCCAGACCTCTGGGGCTCTCAGCTGAATCCCGGCCCGTTATCAGTAAGATCACAGATGAACCTGTTTCAATTTCTTCCTCCTCTGATAGCAACGATGGTTACAATGGCACGGCACACCTGCTTAATACTATTGATCAGCTTCGACAGGAAATGATGGAAATGCGGGGGCAGCTGGAAGAGCATGCCTTTCGCATTGAACAACTGCAGCAGGAAGGCCGGGACAGGTATCTTGATCTCGACGAGCGAGTTTCTCGATTGAAGGATCAGTCCGGGGCAGTGGCTGCCCCGGCAGCAGTTACTAACCTGAAGCCGCCGATGGCCAATGTTCCAGTGGCAGCAGACCAAAAGGGTCAGTCGGCCTTGAAAGCTGAGGAGGCCACTTACCAGTCGGCATTTGGACTCATTCGCACCAAGCAGTTTGATCAAGCGAAAAAGGCACTCCGGGAGCAGTTAAAAACCTACCCTGATGGCCGTTATGCAGACAATGCCCATTATTGGCTGGGTGAAGTTGATATGGCTCAAGGGCATTATGATTCTGCCCGGGAGTCTTTTCAGGTTATTCTGGATAAGTTTCCAAAAAGTTCTAAAGTTCCGGATGCCAGCTACAAGCTTGGACGAGTGCATGACTTGCTCGGCAATCAGAAAGAGGCGAAGAGACTCTTTGAGCTGGTTATTCAGCAATACCCTGACAGTTCTGCTGCGAGGCTTTCCGACACTTATTTAAGAAGTATGAATGGATCCTGATTCTCGGGCAACCTTTTGGGTATGGGCGATGTCACTCCCCGTTTGCTCTCATCGATTCCACATCACTTACTTATATATTTTTTCCCACCGCTATTTGATCGGCATACGGTGCAAGAGAAATATCTCTGCTATGCTGCATACTTTGCTCAAGTGGGCAAGGTTTCAAGCCTGCTGCAGCTGACATAACAGGGCATCGAACGTGAACGATAGTATAAATTTTATCCCCTTTCAGATTTTCAATGTGTGATGTAGGCAGGCATCTTGAATGCTAAGAATTACCGAGATTTTTTACTCATTACAGGGAGAGACCAGAACCACCGGACTGCCAACGGTTTTTGTCAGGTTGACCGGCTGCCCCCTGCGTTGTCGCTGGTGTGATACTGAGTATGCCTTCAAGGGGGGAGAGTTATTATCCACTGAAACGATACTGGACAAAGTGTCAGTATATAACCCGGGATATGTCACTGTGACCGGCGGTGAGCCTCTGTCCCAGAAAGCCTGTTTCGGGTTGCTGAGTCTTCTGGCTGATCAGGGTTATGAGGTTTCTCTGGAAACCAGTGGGGCATTGAGCCTTTGTGAAGTTGATTCAAGGGTGATCAAGGTGATGGATTTGAAACCTCCGGCTTCAGGTGAGTCCCACCGGAATTTGTATGAAAATATCGGTTTTCTTGACAGGAAAGACCAGTTGAAATTTGTGATTGCTGATCGTGGGGATTATGAATGGTCTGTTTCTAAACTAATCCAGTATGACCTGGCGAACAGGGTTTCCGATGTTCTTTTTTCTCCGGTCAGTGGCGCTATGTCTTCCAAGGTGTTGGCGGGTTGGATTCTGGAAGACAGACTGCCGGTCAGATTTCAATTACAGCTGCATCGGATGATCTGGGGAGACCTGCCGGGTGTCTAGGAGGCTGTCCGAGAATAGATTGCCCTACTGCGGCGACAGCAAATTGGTCTAAAAATCCGTTTTTGTTCGGCAAATAGCCCCG
>NZ_JAHHPO010000195.1 GCF_024606365.1 Endozoicomonas sp. ONNA2 | reverse complement strand
CTGGTGTTTGATGACCAATCATTATCATCTGGTGGTGGAAACACCAGACGGTAATCTTTCGGCTGGTATGCGACAGTTGAATGGTGTTTATACCACGCGCTTTAATCGTCGATACGGGCGGGTAGGGCATCTGTTCCAAGGGCGCTATAAAGCGATCCTGGTTGATAAGTCGTCGTACCTGCTTGAGTTGAGTCGTTATGTGCTGCTGAACCCGGTCCGCGCCCGTATGGTTGACCATCCCGCCAACTGGCTGTGGAGCAGTTACCGTTATACCCTCGGTGAAATGGATTCTCCAGACTGGTTGGCGACGGATGCGATGTTACGTCTGTTCTCTGATGACCGTGAACGAGCCTGTGAACGGTTTGTGGCGTTTGTGCTGGCGGGTGTTGGCATCAATATCTGGCTACACCTGAAGCAGCAGATTTACCTGGGTGATGACCGTTTTGTGGCCGATCAGCAGCAGTATATTGAAAAACCGGTTAAGGGTAAGTCACTCTCTGAAGTCCCATACAAGCAGAAGCGTAAACCGGCAAGGCCCCTTGAGTTTTACCGGGCAAGTTTTGATGCTCCAACGGAGGCGGTTTGTGCTGCGTATGCCTCCGGTGGTTATACCCAGAAGACCATCGCGGATTATTTTGGGCTACACTATTCCACGGTGAGTAAGATGGTTAAGAGAGTGGGCAGTTGCCAGTAGTCAGTTTTCAGAAAAAGGCTGCTGTTTTGATATTCTCTGGCTGCTATTGCTGTTCAAAATCAGGCAATCCTGTTAGCGGATTGAAGCTTGCTAAAGTTTGGCTAATCTGATGGTTATAATCATTGCCTTCAACAGGGTTTTGTGATGCCAGTGATATCGACCTTCTTTGGGATTTATATTCGAATGTACCATGCAGATCATGCACCACCGCATTTTCATGCAGAGTATCAAGGGCATGAAGCGCTGGTAGACATCTCAACTGGCCATGTTCTGGAAGGTGGGTTACCTAAAAAAGAAATCTGGAAATCTGGGGTCAGGTCTTTCATTGTGGAAATACCTCGTTTATCACTATAAACGACAAGTGTTATGCGAAATGAAAGACCTGACCCTGATTTCCTTACTCTGGAAATATTGAAACGTACGTACAGTCCGATTATGATTGCCCGATGCGTTTTTGGACGAGAACTAGCTAGTTCTCGGACAGCCTCCCAGCAGCAGCGGTTATTTGCGATGATGGACTTTAATACATTGATGTGCACGAATTTTCTGACCGCATCCGGTTTTTTTGGCAAAGTTGTTGCCTTTTATGTCGATAAGTTGCTCTATCAGGGCAACTAAACTTTACAGGCAATGAAACCACTCAACCTTTCTGCCTCAACTCCTCCCACTATCAACTCTAAAAAGGAGGGAAATCAAGCCCATACCGATCAGGCTGACCGCCAGCACAAGAATACAACCAAAACCCCATCTTTCACAAAACACATCCCCACAACTGAAAATGACGTTGGCTATGAAAGTCGCAGCACCTCCTTGTCCAGTCGCTCCGGGTTATCAGTCGAAGATACCGGAATACTCCTGACCCCAAGCTCTGAGGTTTCGGAAGATTCAGTTTTCTGGGAAAACAGTGACCACTCGATACTGAGCGAAC
Source organism: Endozoicomonas sp. ONNA2 (assembly GCF_024606365.1). Taxonomy (GTDB): domain Bacteria; phylum Pseudomonadota; class Gammaproteobacteria; order Pseudomonadales; family Endozoicomonadaceae; genus Endozoicomonas. The sequence goes on along the minus strand of NZ_JAHHPO010000195.1, from coordinate 1,307 downwards.
AGGCTTCAATCACTAAAACACTTGGACACGGTGCCACTGCGATTGTTGACCTGGTTGAACAAACGAATGCTCATGGAATCTCTGAAAATTTTGCCCTGAAAAGGCCAATAACAAACTCCCGTCACGAAGCGGCTATAGAGTCTCTAAATCGGGAAGCAGAGATAATGAAAAAAGTAGGCAGCCATCCAAACATTGTAAATTGCTATGGTTTTAAGGAGGTCGATAACCGGTCAGGATTACTTTTTGAGTTCATAGATGGGCAAAATCTTCAAACGCTGACCATCACACTCATACACCAACTGAAAACCGGGATTATCACGCCTGACGAATTTTTTAATGCCTATGCCCATCTGCAAGAACAGCAACTGTTTGCCCTGGCGCATCTTGAAAAACAAGGCATTGTTCACTCTGATGTTAAACCATTTAACTGTATGTTTGACCAGAATACCCAAAGCGTTAAACAGCTGGACTTCGGGCAAGCTGCAGTAGCCGGAGAAAGTTCGCATTTTGGCAGTGAGGATTTCGCCGCACCGGATACGTTCAAATTACTGAAAGACCTGAACGCACATATCCCGGCAAAAACACCAGACGATGCGTTTGCTTATGGTCAAAGTCTCTACAGAGTTCTGAAAGAGCTGGAAACCGGAACAGCCGCCAGCTTCTGTCACGATGCCGAACTATGCACCTTTTATCCCTCAGAGCGTCAAGCCCGGGCTCGGGCACTTTCCCTGGCCATGCAGAAATACGAAACCGTAAAGCCTGATAACACTTACCATAAGGCCATACCCAATGATAAAAAAAGCCTGGAGCAACTGTGCTTGAGAGTGGCTTCGGCAATCCATCCAAATATCCAGGATTTCAATACACTGACCCAAACGGCTGAGGCCTTAAAAAACTACCTTGAGCCGATGGTTTGCTTAATCAATGATCTTTTACACCCAAACCCGTCATTACGCGTTCTCCCTTCCCAGGCATTGCATTATCAGTGGTTTGAAAGATGCATCTCCAGTGCTGAGGAAGCGAAAAAGACCCAGGTTTTCGCGGTTAAAAACCGAGTGTGATACCATCAGTTTGAGGTTCAGAATGAAAAAAATAATCCAACTGTCTTCTATCAAATCAGTTGTAGCTTCAGCGATTGCAAGCTGTCTTCTTTTAAGCACTCAAGCCATTGCTGCCAGTCAGGTGGATGAGAGTGAAGCAATTATCCGCTACGATATCATTCATCACCCGGTTATTGGTGAGAATAAAATCTGGGGTCATATATGGTCCGCCCCGCATTGCAAGAAAAAGTTTTCCATCATGACAGT
>NZ_JAHHPO010000194.1 GCF_024606365.1 Endozoicomonas sp. ONNA2 | reverse complement strand
GCCGCCCGCTTCCCGAAAAGCTGGAACCACTTGTGCTTTTGCGGGCAGCGGCATTAACAGAGATTGGCTGAGGGTTAACCAAGAAATGATTCAGCGCCAATCAGGGGAAGCAGCTTCAGGATCGCCTCTTTATAAACGACTTCATCCACATGACCAATCCGTTCAGCCCGGCGATGCTGCCAGTCCAGAGTGCGGATTAGCCCCGGAATCGCGAAGGATGGCTCGATATCCAGACCGCTGATCGCCACATTGGCAGGCCGTTTTTTCCCACGAGAGCTGATGGGAATACAGATGGCCTGACCAATGGTCTCGTTATAGAGGCGCGAAGAGAGCACCAGGGCAGGCCGACGCTTGCCGATTTCGCTCCCCTTGCCCGGATGAAAATCAAGCAGGACAATATCGCCCCTTTCGGGTACGTAAACCCCGGAACCGGTAGAAGCCATCAAAAGTCCTCTTCCCCCGGCCGTGTATCTGCCAGCCAGTCGCTGACGTTATCGTCTGCCAGCGTCTCCTTCAGGCTGGCAACCAGCTCCTCTTCTGAATAAGGCAGTGAATCGGCGGGAACCTTGCGGCGGATAAACAGCCCATCGGCATGGATCTCAACCTCGACCCCCATACCTTCTTCAAATCCGGGAATATCCCGCATCGGTCCGCTGATCCGCAGAGCCAGGCCATTACCCCAGCGTTTGATGGTGGATTCTGTCCGCATAACCCTCTCCATATCAACTCTATAGATAGATCAGTATATACGATGTAGATACTCCGACAAGGCAGCGGTTCCCCGATAAACAGTAACATTGCAAGAATGGAGGCTGACTGGAAGAGTACATCTGGATTAAGGCCACCAGCCTGGGCATCGGGGATGTGATCGCCAATGCTGAGTTTCGAAATGATGATGATGCATGGAATGACACCCTGAATGAGATGGATCTGCTGGTCTGCAGACAGGTCACCAACAGGTGTCAGCTCTATACAGCGCTGATTATTCAAGACGCCAATCAAATATTTCTGCTAAAAGCACTTTGCCTTATTAGAATTACCAGATCAATCAGCAATCCACCGAGTAAACCATTGACACAGGCTCAACATCTGGCAACTGAAAAGGAAGACCAAGCTGATCAATTATTTCCATCAAAAACTCCCTGGAATATTCCAGGAACTCTGTAAGGACTGCGCTTTCTGGTGCTTTATCAATCTGTCGTGCTGATAAAGCGCTGTTGAGAGCACCCACTATTTCTTCTCCCTTTAATAGGGATAGTTCACCAGATGCTTTTTTATGCACCCCAACTGTGACAATATTTATCGTTCTATCTGACCCTGTCACTCGATCCCGTATCGTAAACAGCACCAGACTTCCGGCTTTTCCTTTCAACAAACACAGGCACTCCCCAGACCTGGTAATAAAAAGATTTAAATAGGTAATCAGCTGACTCGATCGAAAAACAACGTCTACATTAATCTCTAAAACCTGTTTAAGCTCATTAACTGTCCAATCACCAGCACCTCCGGGAATGATGTGGCATTTTTCCTGTTCAGCATAAATCGTATGTTCCAACTCATCTAAAGCCGGGAAAGTTTCATATACCCGTGCATAATCATCAGAATCAGGCCTTGGCAAAAGCCTGACTCGCTTATTGCTATCGGTTAAGACCCAACCTCTATTGTTCTTGCTAACCTGATACAACCACTGATGATTTTTCGTTACTCTACCCAGAAACTTATCATTCAAAAGTTTTTTAAGGCCACTCCCGACAAACTCAATATCCGATAACTTAACACGAATTTCCCGGACAAAATGATCAAGGGCAGGTAAAACAATATCCAGGAGGCTGTCCGAGAATAGCGCCCGTAGCGAGGATGGCAGAAAATTGAGGA
>NZ_JAHHPO010000016.1 GCF_024606365.1 Endozoicomonas sp. ONNA2 | reverse complement strand
GTATTAAAATATCTTCTTTTATCTCTGTAAACGACAAAAGTTGTGCACTAAGAAAGACCTGACCCTGACCCGCTGCAGAGTTTTTGGATGAGAACCCGTTGCCTCAACAGTCTACGCCATGACGATCAGAAGTCATGCAGATATAATATGAAAAACTCCAACACGACCCTTGAGATGCACAAATGACAGCGGCAAAAGATACAGTTTGGGGAATGAACCCTGATCGTGCGATGGCCAGGCAACTTGCCGTTCGGGATATTCCTTCTCTGGTTTATAATGCAGTAAATCTTGAAGGGGTCGCAATGACCTTGCCAGAAGTTCAGACGCTATTAGACGGCATCACGGTTGGTGGTCACAAAATCAGCGATCAGAATATGGCCTTGAATCAGGCTGCTGCATGGAAACATCTGTTTTCTCTTGTCTCTGAGGATCAGTTCTCTTTTTCAAAGGATGTTGCCTCATCTATTCACAGCATTGCCGGAAAAGAAGAATCCCTGGAGTGGGGAGGCTTTCGCACGGGTAATGTAACCATCAGCGGATCTGAGTACGAACCCCCTTCCCCTAAAGACCTTGATCATGTATGGGTAGAGGTTGAGTCTGAAATTGCTGCTTGTAATGATGTTTATGATCTGGCAATGACTGCTTTTCTGAGAATGGCAAGAGCACAGTTTTTCTGGGATGTGAACAAGCGCATGGGGCGATTCATGATGAATGGTCTTCTGCTTACTTATGGGTTTCCAATTATCAATGTACCAGCAAAGCGACAGAAAGAGTTTAATCAGTTGATGCTGGATTTCTATGCGACAGCAGAAATGACTGAGATGAATAAGTTTTTGAGATCGTGCATTCACGAAAAAATCATTGAGAACTTCCAACCGAACGGTTAACGAAAAAGGATCCCGAGAATGACACGCCCTGGATAAGACGTTTCCAGCAAGGTGAACATAACGAATAATTGATTAACCAAAAATCGACAATATAGCCTGCAGAATAATCAGGTTAACAATATCAATAAAGAAGGCCCCGACAATAGGCACAACCATAAATCCCTGGGGTGAAGGACCAAAGCGGTTAACGACGGAGCCCATGTTCATTACCGCCGTGGGTGTGGCCCCCAGGCCAAAACCACAGTGACCGCTGGCAATCACTGCCGCATCGTAGTCTTTCCCCATCACCCTGAAGGTCACCACATAGGCAAAGATGGCCAGCATGGCGGACTGTGCCAGCAAGATGATCAGGATCGGGATGGCCAGATCGAGAATATTCCAGAGCTTCAGGCTCATCAGGGCCATGGCCAGAAACAGGGCCAGGGAAACGGTGCCCAGCACATCGATGGTTTCAATATCCAGCTTTTTGACTTTGGTGACTTCCAGCGTGTTGGTGATGATGACGCCGATAAACAGGGCATAGACAAAATCCGGAATCATCAGCCATTTGACCTCGAAGCTGTTGACCCAGATTTCCAGATATTTGGCCCCGGTCACACAGATCAGGATCATGAACAGTGATTCAATCATCTTTTTTGAGGTGACTTTGTCTTCCTCATTTTCGTTATACGTCACCAGTTCAGGAAACTGATCATGGGTTCTGTTGGTGTTGCCGTATCGGGATTTCAGGCCATGTTTGTCCACCAGTCGCTGGGCCACCGGGCTGCCAATAATACCGCCCATGATCAGGCCGAAGGTGGCCGAAGCCATGGCAATCTCAAGTACATTGTGCATGCCGTATACAGTCTGGAAGGTCTGGGACCAGGCAGCACCGGTGCCGTGACCACCGGAAAGGGTGATTGATCCGGCAATTAATCCCATCAGCGGGTCAAGCCCCAGCAGGGTGGCCAGTGACATCCCCAGGCCATTTTGCATCACGATGTAGATTGACGCCACCGCAAGGAAGACAAGCACCTTGGCCCCACCCTTAATCAGCTGGGTATAGCTGGCGGCCAGGCCCACCGTGGCAAAGAACATCAGCATAAAGGTGTTCTGCAGGGGCAGGTTGAACTCGATGTCGGTACCATTGACGTGTAGCCAGGCAATAACACCGGCCACGATCAGCCCACCAACAATGGGCTCAGGGATGTTGAACTTTTTCAACAGGTGAATCCGGGCATTGATAAAGTGCCCCAGAAACAGCACAAAAATGGCGATGAGGAATGACTCAAGCGCGCCAACAGTCAGTAGTTGATTCATAAACCCTCAACATTCAGATACAGGCAAAGCGTCTATCCAGTTTGCTATAACCCAGTCCGGTTTCTTTTATCACTTCTATCCGGGTGGGAATCCTTTCCTTCAGGGACTCGATATGGGAGATGATACCGACCATCTTGCCACTGGCATTCAGGCTATCCAGGGCGCTGAGTGCGGTTTCCAAGGTTTCCTGGTCCAGTGTGCCAAACCCTTCGTCCAGAAACAGCGAGTCGATACGGGTCTTGTGGCTGACCAGGTCTGAAAGTCCCAGGGCCAGCGCCAGGCTGACCAGAAAGCTTTCACCGCCGGACAGGGTTTTGATATCCCGTGCGGAGTCACCCTGCCAGGTATCCAGCACTTCAAGGCTGAGTTCTTCGCCCCTGCGATTAAGCAGATAGCGGGCATGAAGCTGTTCCAGTTGCCGGTTGGCCAGAAGAATCAGGTGATCCAGCGTCAGGCCCTGGGCAAATTTACGAAACTTGTCGCCTTTGCTGGAGCCAATCAGGCCACCGAGTTGCGCCCAGACCTGATATTGATGCTCCTGCGCCGCAATATCCTTGAACAGGCTGGCCTGGCCAAGACGTTTTTCGTCGTCATCTTTCAGCGCCTGGGTGATTTCACCCTGTCGTTGATTGATTAAACGAATACGGTTATCCAGTTCGGCTAGTCTTTCAGTTACTTCATCCAATGACAGTGTAGTCGCTGGTTGTTCATTCTGTGCCTTGGGATTGTCTGCCTTGAGATAGTGTGCCTTCAGGTTGGCTTGTGCCGAGGCAAGTTTGCCTTTTGCCTCATGCAGCTGTCGTTCAATCGTTTGTTTCAGCTCAGTCAGTGTTTTCCGCTCCTCTTTATCCAGCAGTGCTTGCTGGAACTGCCCGCTGTCCTGGAATGGACTGTCATTTAATGATGTCTGCCAGGTTCTTTCGGCGATGGTCAGCGCTTCGCCCAATGCCTCCTGTTCTATGGTTTGCTGGCGAAGGATGCCGGTCAGCTGACCCAGCTTGTCATCAATGGCTTTCGACTGGGCCTGGCTTTGTTGATACTTTGCCTTTGCTGCCACCACCAGTGACTTGAGTCGCTGTCGCTCCTCACTGACGACTTTCTGGCCAAA